>CAYHCN010000082.1:0-6971 GCA_964354945.1 uncultured Eubacteriales bacterium | reverse complement strand
GGTATCAACGGCATGATCATCGGTGTCATCGACGTCGTGAAGGCGTTCCAGGGCGCCGGTTGGGGCAAGGGAATCCTCGGCGTGCTGAGCTTCGTGTTCGGCGCGATCATCGCCTTCAACTTCACTACGTTCGCCAAGGCCATGCCGTGGGTGTGGGGCATCCTCGCCATCGGCTTCGGCATCGCGGCGATCGTCATGTCGTTCCAGGTGAAGAAGGCCACCGCCTAGCAGTCCGCCCATCTAGCGGGTCGCACGGAGGGCCCTCTCTCCCGAAGGTGATTCGGGGAGGGGGTCTTTCTGTACCGGAGATACGATACTCGTCGGGTGGCGGTTCGGAATCCGCCGGCCGCTCGAGGTCGTACGCGCCGAACGAACCGGGCGGCCTTTGCGATGGACGCCGCGCCTTGATCGAGTCAGTGTCCTCTTCCGCCACGCTCAGGGTTGGCGAGAATGCGTCGGCGAGCAGAGGATCCTGGAGCAGCAGGGTGATGGTGGTCTCGCTAGTTCTCGCAGGGACGAACGCGAACGCGTCGAGGTCCTCGGCAGGGGTGAGCGTCCCGTAGACCGCCATCGGCCCCGAGGGTGCGGGGACGCCGGGCGGCACCCTGCACCGCGGCGCCCACCATCGTGGCGCGACTGGGGGCGGTGTCTTCGAGCACGACCGTCGTGGCTGCGGCGATGCCGGGCAGCGCAAGCGCCGCGGCGGCGGCGATGACGAGCACCGCGCGAAGGCGACGTGACCAGTGACCCGCTCGCGCACGGAGCCGGCTGGGCATCGCGCTATTCGACTTCTCTGCAAGACCAGCTGGCGAAGGTGGTCCACTGTCCACCTGCATTGCATGCGTCACCAAGCGCTATCGTCTTCGCTGGTACGCCGCGATGACCGTGTGACTGTCGCTCTGTGTCCCGCGCCGTGAACCCGTGACCTGTCAATCCCGTTCAAGAAGGGAGCACCGATCCGTGACACACCCCACGCCCACCCTAACCGTCGTCACCTACCGCAGCTGCGGCGCGCCGTCTCGGACGCTGGCCTCGGCGGACCCGCTCCTCGGCGCGCTCATCGATCGGGTCGGGGAGTTCACCCTCGGCCCGATCGGCTCGCGGTTCGAGGTTCTGCTGCGGTCGATCGTCTCGCAGCAACTCGCCGAAGCCGCCGCCGAGAAGATCTGGGCACGGGTCGAGCAGGCGGTGGAGCTGACCCCGGAGGCGGTGGCCTCGGCAGACCACGACCTGCTGTTCGCGGCAGGACTGTCGCACCGCAAGGTCGAGTACATGCAGGGCATCGCGGCGGGCGTGCTCGCGGGGGACCCGGATCTCGAAGGGCTCGACGATCTTGACGACGACGCCGTGCGCGACGCGCTCGTGCATCTCCGAGGTGTCGGCCGGTGGACCGCCGACATGTTCCTCATCTTCGCGCTTCACCGAGAGGACATCCTGCCCATCGGCGATTTCGGCCTTCGCGCCTCGGCGGGTCGAATGCTGGGACTTGGGCGGCCCGCCAGCGTGGAGGAGGTCGAAGAGCGGGGCGAGCTGTGGCGACCCTACCGCTCGCTGGCGACGGTGTACCTGTGGCGCTCCAACGGGCTCGTGCCTGCGGTCGGATAGAAAGAAGCCGGGGCTCCTGCGCTGTGGCGGGAACCCCGGCTGGACGGCTCGAACACGCCGAAGCGTTCGCTACGGCCCGAGAAGCACGTCGATCGGGTCGCTCACGACCTCGACCGGAAGGCCGGTGACCGGGTCGGTGTCGCTGAGCGACAGGGTCAGAGTCCCTGCGACGGTGTCCGTGTAGACGAACGTACCGCTCCCGGTTCCCGTTCCTTGAGCGATCGCCAGATCCGTGTGATCGAGGGTGCCCGTCCCGTTCTCGCCCACCGTCAAGCTCAGCCCGTCGGTGAAGGGCTGCCCGTTGTCGTTCATCGCAGTGACCGTGGCAGTGAACGACTGGCCTACGGTGATGGTGGACGGCACGCTGACCGTCATAGAGACGAGCTTCTGGGGCAGGATCGTGGTGACGACGCTGGACGCTGCGCTCTCGTTCGTTCCGGGACCGTAGGCGGTGACCCGGTAGTCGTAGGTGCTGCCGTTGAGGACGCCGGTGTCCGAGTAGCTCGGCGACGGCGTGGCAGCGATAGATGCGATCTGTGTCCACGTGCCGGTTCCCCCGGGAGCGCGGTAGATGCGGTAGTTCGTGACGCCGTAGCTCGAGTTCACCGCGGTCCACGACAGATTCGCTCGGCGGTCCCCATCGATGGCAGCAAGGCCGGTCGGCGCGGGCACGCCTTCAACCGTCATCGTCGTGCTCTGGCCGCTGATCGTGCCGCTCGCTGCGCTGATCTTGATGTCGCCGGTCACCGAGTAGCTGAACGACGCTGTGCGAGAGCCACCCGTCACCGAGAGAACGGACGGCGTGAGTTCGCCCGAACCGTTGGCGGTCATGTTGACCGTGACCGTAGGCGTGTAGCTGACGCCGTTGTCGTCCTTAGCGGTGACGGTCACGTTGAATTGCTGACCGACAGTTGCAGTGGAGGGCACGCTCACAGTCAGCGACGCGAGCTTCTGGACCAGCGTCGCCGTGGCGCTGCCCGACCGCAGACCCTCACCGGTATCGGTGCTGTAGCCGGAGACCTGGTAGTAGTACTTGTCGCCGTTGGGGGTCGACGTGTCGGTGTAGGCGGGGGACGCCGTGGCGGCGATGCTGGCGATCTGAGCCCACGGCGTGGTGTCGGTCGCGCGATAGATGCGGTAGTTGGTCACGCCGTAGCCCAGTGCGCTCCAGCCGAGCGAGACCTTGTGGTCACCGCCGTTGGCGGCAAGCCCGGTGGGTGCCGGGACAGGCTGCATCGAGACCGTGGCCGACGTGCTCGTCGAACCGTTGGTCGCGGTGATCTTGACTGCGCCAGTTGCCGCAGACCCGCCCGCCATGTAGCGGAACGAGCCCGAGGCGCTCGAGCTGCTCGCGGGGATGTCGAGGGTGGTCGGCGTGAGTGCGCCCGTCCCGTCCTCGCTCATCGCCACGGTCATACCGGTGGTGTAGGGCTTTCCGTTGTCGTCGGCCGCCGTAACCGTCGCGGTGAACGACTGGCCCACGATCGCCACGGCTGGCACCTGGAGCGACAGGGACGCGAGCTTCTGCGGAAGCACCGCAGTCGCCGTGTTCGAGTTGCTGCTCTCGTTCGTTGTCGGGCCGTACGCGGTGACGCGGTACTGATAGGTATGGCCGTTCAGCGCCGTGGTGTCCGTGTACGTCGGCGTCGCCGCCACCGAAGCCGTGGCGATCTGCGACCACGTGCCTGTGGCCACGTCAGCGCGATACACGCGGTACGAGGTGACGCCGTAGCCGTTCACCGCGTTCCACGCCAGGTCGACCTTGTGATCGCCAGGTGTGGCGGTGAGGCCGGCGGGTGCCGGAACCGGCTGGACGGTCATTGTCGCGCTCTGACCGCTGATTCCGAGGTACGTAGCCGTGACCCTGATGTCACCGGTCAGCGAGTAGGTGAAGGAGCCGGAGGCCGATCCTCCCGACACGTTCAACGTGGTCGGCGAGATCGATCCGGTCCCGTCCTCGCTCATCGTGACTCGAATCGTCGGCAGATACGGCTTGCCGTTGTCGTCCGTCGCGGTGACCGTTGTCGTGAACGACTGGCCCACGATGGTCGTGGCGGGCACGGTGACTGTGAGCGACGCGAGCTTCTGAGGCAGAGTTGCCGTTGCCAGACTCGACCTGCCGCTCTCGTTGTCGTAGGGGCCGTAGGCTGAGACTTGGTACTGGTAGGTGTGGCCGTTGAGCGCGGTGCTGTCCACGTAGGTCGGCGTTGCTGCGACCGAAGCCGTGGCGATCTGCGACCACGTGCCTGTGGCCACGTCGGAGCGATACACGCGGTACGAGGTGACGCCGTAGCCGTTCACGGCGTTCCACGCCAGGTCGACCCTGCGGTCGAACGGCGTCGCGACGAGACCGGTCGGCGAGGGTACCGACTCGATCGTGAGCGTTCCCGAGGTGCCGGTGATTACGCTACTCGTCGCGGTCAGCTGTATGTCGCCAGTCGTCGCGTAGCTGAACTGGCCGGTACCCGAGCCACCGGTAAGGGTGAGCGCAGTCGGGGTCAAGGTGCCCGGCCCGTTCTCGGTCATATCCACGGTCAGCTCGGGCAGGTACGGATCGCCATTGTCGTCGGTGGCGGTCACCGTTGCGGTGAACGACTGGCCGACGGTTGCGGTCGGCGGCACGGACACGTTCAGCGACGCGAGTTTCTGCGGCAGTACCGCCTGCCATGGCGTGCTAAGCGCGCTCTGGTTGCCGCTCGCATCGTAGGACCGCACCGCGAAGAAGTAGCTGTGGCCGTTGAGGACCGAGGTGTCGGTGTACGCAGTGGACTGCGTGTCGGTGAGCATTGTCCACGGGCCGTCGACGCCACCCGAGCGATAGAGCCTGTAGCCCGCGAGGTCGGGATCCATGACGGTCGACCACGCGATCGATGCGGAGCGGTCACCCGGAGTGGCCGCGGTGAGCAGCGGCACCTCGGGCGGCGTGACGTCGAGAGCACCGACCGCGAAGGGGCCGAGCTCGGTCATGTTGCCGGCCGCGTCAGTCGCGCGCACGTAGTACTCGACGTTCGTGAGCGTCGCAGTGGCGGGAATGTCCGCGGTGAAGCGCCCACTGGCCGGCGTCATCGTGGCGGTCTCGAAGGTGGAGATGGCCACGGGTCGGTACAGCAGCTCGACCGTCACGGGTGATGCGTCAGTGACGGTCGCGTCGATCGTGCGGGCGACGCCGATCGGGATGGTCGTGTTGCCGCTGGCGACGACCGTCGACTTGGTCTTGTCGAAGAAGAGGGCCCTGCTGACGAGCGCGGACGCATTGCCGGCTTCGTCGTAGAAGCGCGCATAGATGGTCTTGGCGCCCTCGGTGGCTCCGAGGTTCCACTTCGTGTCGGTCGGCGAGGCCCAGAGCGGCTGGGTGACCGCTCCGGTGAGCGCCGAGTTCGCCGCGAGCTTCACCTGGGAGACGCCGACATTGTCGGCGGAGATCAGGGAGATGGTCGGCGTCTGTTCCTTGCTGTACGCGGGGGCGACGATGGAGCCGGTCGGACCCGTGACATCAGGTCGAACAACGGCGACCGCGTCGAGATCGATGCGCGGCCTGCCTCTCGTCCCCAGATTCTTGATCACGATCTTGTGGTTGCCATAGGTGGGGAACGTGTAGTCGAAGACGTGGCGGCGGTAGCGCGTCTGGTAGTAGTAGGTGTCGATGTACTTGTAGACGCGGCTCGAGCCGTCGAGATAGACGGCGAACTTGCCCCTCCCCTTGGCCTTTGTAGCGACGATCACCACGCGCTTGCCGGTGAACGAGTAGGACATCGAGGTGCCGGCCTTGGTGGAGTAACGGATCGTGTTGTTGAACGCATAGCCCTTGGCCGTCGCGTAGCCCCAGCCAGACGAGTACTTGAGCGAGCCGTTGTCGTAGGGGACCGCATAGGAAATTGTGCCGGACCACGCGGATCCGTTCGAGGCAGTCTGCCAACGGGTGCGGAACCAGTAGGTGTGACCGTAGGCACCGGTGAAGGTGGCGCCGCTGGCCTTCGAGTCCTGCAGCCACGTACGCCATGCTCCCGAGGACCCGTCCTTGTACTGGACGTCGATCGTCGCAGCCGCCGGAATCGTCACCTTGGTGCCGTCCGGCGTGGTGTACGAAGAGCCTGGGCCGTACCATGCCACCGGGAACTTCGTCGTTGTCCCCCAGTCGCTGGTGATGTAGGTCGGATATGCGGCGACCGCCTGGGCGGCGGGTATCGCCACGATGATCGTTGCGACCAGGAATAGGAGTAAGCCCGCGCGACGCAGTACTCGGCGGCTGAACCTACCACTCATAGTGCTACCTCCGTGCGAAGACACCGCTGGTCATCGGGTTGAAGACCCATGGTACCTCCACTCTCCCAAGACACTAGGCTCAATGCGCAGGTTGCGTGCCAAGGTTGTGTCCGACCGCCAGCGCCTCGTCGACCCCGCTGGCGCGTACGCCAGCTGGAGTACGACGGCGTGGCTCACAGGCGCATGACGCGGCGGACGCAGCGCGGCTAGTATCGGCACATGAGCAGGATCATCGACTCCATCCGATCTCGCGGGGAACTCGCCGTAGACGCCGTAGCCGCGGTCGGCCTCACGCTGTTCGGGTGGCTGCAGATCGCAGTCGTGCCGCTGTTCTTCCGCCGGCCGGTCCCGCGGGGTCCGGTTCCCGGCACCGGTACGGGCCCCCGGTTCGATCCGAATCGCGGGCCGTTCTTCATCAAAGACACGCTGGCAGGGCCACTCGACTACGTGCTGATCGCGGCATGCTTCCTGCCTCTTGTGTTGCGGCGTCGCTACCCGCTCATCGTGCTGGGCATCGCGACTCTCGCGAGCGCGTTCTTCGACCGCTTTCAGCACCCTCCGACGATCACGTTTCTCGCCCCACTCATCGCGTTGTACACCGTCGGCACCCTGAGGGACCGGAAGACCCTCGTGATCTCGGGCGTGCTCGCGGCCGGCGTGACGGTCGCGCTTACGATGCCTCCGTTCTCTGACGTCCGGTTCTTCGCCGACATCATGCGGACGGTCTCGATGTTCGCAGTTGCGGCTGCCCTGGGCGTGGCTGTGAGCAATCAGCGCGCGTACGTTGCCGAGGTCGAGGCTCGGCTCGAGGAGTCCGAGCGCACGCGCGAGGAAGAGGCGCGCCGTCGCGTGGACGAGGAGCGCCTGCGGATTGCGCGCGAACTGCACGACATCACCGCGCACTCACTCTCGATCATCGCGGTACAGGCTGGCGCTGCCGAGCGAGTCATCCTTCGTGATCCCGGCTCGGCAGCTCACGCCCTTGTGACCATTCGCGAGACCGCGAGCCGATCGCTCGACGAGCTCCGCTCGCTCGTAGGAGTGCTCCGCGGTGCCGAGGACGACCCCGCTGTCGGGCGCGCTCCCCGCGAACCGCAGCCGAG
>CAYHCN010000081.1:0-7007 GCA_964354945.1 uncultured Eubacteriales bacterium | reverse complement strand
GAACAGGATACGATAGCCGCATGCGATACGACAGGAACTTCGTCATCGACGTGCTTCTCGGCTTCGCGATCACCGCACTCGCGGCCATCGTGCTCATCGCGCTTGCTGCCGAGGGCATCGTGACCCGGTGGCTCCCGATCGCCGGCATCGCGGGGCTCGTCGCCATCGCGCTCGGACTTCTGGTGACCCAGCTCGCGACGCGCCCCGACCACCTGCGTGCCATGCAGTCGGACATGATCCTCACCGTCGCGAACGAGACGCTCGCCTATCTGCGACAGGGGCTCTCCCAGGCCAGCGCGCAGGAGGTGTGCCGGATCGTCCTCGCACACACCGAGGTGGCGGCGGTCGCGATCACCGATACCGAGGACGTCCTGGGCTTCGCGGGCGTCGGCGAGGACCACCATGCGGTGGGCGAGCCGATCCTCACCCGGGCGACGCACGAGGTCGTCGAGACCGGCGAGCACCGCATCCTCCACAACCGCTTCGAGATCGGCTGCCCCGAGATGGAGTGCCGGCTCAACGCGGCCATCGTCGTGCCGTTGGAGCAGCGCGGGGCGCCGGTGGGGACCCTGAAGTTCTACTACCTCTCTCCGCGGCAGCTGAACGAGACGCAGATCGCGATGGCCGAGGGACTCGCACAGCTGCTGTCCACGCAGCTGGAGCTGTCCGAGCTGGACCGCCAGGTCGAGCTCGCTACCCGCATGGAGTTGCGGGCGCTGCAGGCCCAGATCAAGCCGCATTTCCTGTTCAACACGATCAACACGATCGCCTCGCTCGTGCGCACGGATCCGCCTCGCGCGCGCGAGCTGCTCCGCCAGTTCGCAGCCTTCTACCGACGCACGCTCGAGGCCGCACAGGACATGGTCCCGCTCGAGCAGGAGCTCGAGTACGCGCGGATGTACGTCTCGTTCGAGGCGGCGCGGTTCGGGGACCGGCTCGAGGTGCACGAGGAAGTGGACGACGACCTGTTCGACCTGGAGGTCCCCGCGTTCGTCATCCAGCCTCTCGTCGAGAACGCCGTGCAGCACGGGATGCGGCACGACGCTCCGCTCGTGGTGAGGATCTCCTCCGAGACGAGGCCGGATTGCACGGTGGTCGTGACCATCGCCGACGACGGCGTCGGTATCGCCGAGGCCGACCTCGGCCGAGTGCTCGAACCGGGATTCGGCAAGGGGCTGGGCATCGCGCTCAAGAACGTTGACGACCGCATCCGAGGGCACTTCGGACCGGGCTCGGGAATCCAGGTGGACAGCACACCCGGCGTCGGGACGAAGGTGTCGCTCGTGCTCGTAGATGCCTTGGACGCGATCGCCGGGGAGTGCTAGCCGGGCGCTCCCGCGTCGCAGCCGCGTGCCTCACGCTGCAGATCGCGCCTAGCTCCCGCTTCCTTTGGCCGCGACCAGACGGTCGATCTCCTCGAAGAGCGCGTCCACGATCTGGTCTTCGGGGACCTTGCGGATGGGGCGGCCCTTGGCGAACACGATGCCGAGGCCCTTGCCCGCGGCGACGCCGATGTCGGCCTCCCGCGCCTCACCGGGCCCATTCACGACGCAGCCCATCACCGCGACCTTGATCGGCACCCGCTGCGCCCGCAGCCGACGATCGACCTCCTCGGCTATGGGTATGAGGTCGACTCCGCAGCGGCCGCAGGTCGGGCAGCTGATCAGCTCGGGGCTGTTCCTGCGGATGTCGAGTGCCGCAAGGATCTCCCAGCCCACCAGGACCTCGTCGACGGGGTCCGCTGTGAGCGAGACCCGAAGCGTGTCTCCGATGCCCTCGGCGAGCAGGATGCCGAGGCCGACTGCGGACTTGACCGTGCCCGAGAGCGACGGTCCTGCCTCGGTCACGCCGATGTGGAGCGGGTAGCCGAGTTCGTCGGCAAGACAGCGGTACGCGTCCACGGTGCTCGTGACCGAGGATGCCTTCGTCGACACGACGATGTCCTCGAAACCGCGGTTCTCGAAGTGCGCGCAAAACGCCACGGCACTGGCGACGAGCTTGTTGGCCAGCGGCCAGTCGGCGTCGCGGTACTGTTCGGCGAGCGAACCGGCGTTGACGCCGATGCGGATCGGGATTCCCGCCTCCCCCGCCGCCTCGATGATCGCGTCGACCCGGTCCCACGCACCGATGTTCCCGGGGTTGATGCGCAGCTTGGACGCACCGCGGCGCGCGGCTTCGATGGCAAGGCGGTGATCGAAGTGGATGTCGGCGACCACCGGCAGTGACGACGATGCGCAGACCTCCGCGAAGCCGTCGAGCGCCGCCGCCGACGGGATCGCCACGCGCACGATCTCGCACCCCGCGTCGGCGAGGCGGGCGATTTGGGCGAGGGTGGCGCGGGGGTCGGCGGTATCGGTGGTGGTCATCGACTGCACCGCGATGGGCGCGCCGCCACCCAGGGGCACGGCGCCGACCATCATCGGGCGCGTCTCACGTCGCTCGGCCACGTGATCCTCCGCTCGGGAAACCTGCCGCGGCATCTGGGCAGGTTGAAGGGCGTGTCTCCGACTAGCCGTTGGTGATCAGGCGGACCGTGTCAGCGTACATGAGATACCCGATGAGCGAGAACAGCAGGACCGCCCCGACGACCGAGAAGCCGATGACGAGCGCGCGGGGCAGCGGCCGCCCCGCCGCGCCCTCGGCGAGCTCGAGCACGACCTTGCCGCCGTCGAGCGGGGGAATCGGCAAGATGTTGAGGACACCGAGACCCAGTGACAGAATCGCGACGATCTGCGCGTACACCCACGGCCCCATCTTCACGGACTGCCGCACGATGACGCTCGCCCCGATGATGCTGCTGGACTGGCTCACACTCGTCTTGAACGTCGACGGCCGGAAGAAGTCCCCTACCGCCTTGAACATCATCCCGACGTAGACGAACGACTGCCCCAGTGCCTTCACCGGGCTCATCCGGACCATCTCCTGGCCCGCTTCGACGCCGAGGAACGCGCGCCCCTGGGGGCCCTTGGTGAGCGTGACGGGGAACGTCACCGTCCTGCCGTTCCTGACGACGGTGACCACGACCTCCTGCCCGGGCTTGTACTTCGCGACCGTCGCCACGAGGTCGTCCCATTTGTCGAGGCTCGCCGCCCCGATCTTGGTGATCCGGTCGCCTGCCGCGATACCGGCGGCCGCCGCTCCTCCCGTGGGCGCGACGCCGGCGAGCTTCAGGCTGACCTCGGGCGAGCCGTAGGCCGACAGCACGACGGTGAACACGAGAATCGCGGTGATCAGGTTGAGCACGACGCCCGCCGAGAGCACCACGATGCGCTTCCACATCGGCAGCGCGCGGTAGGTCTCGGCACGTGCCGTGTCGATGAGTTCTGCGGGCTTGTCCGCGGCGTCGGCTGGGTAGACGGCCTGGTAGGTCGTGCTCCTGCGGTCCTCGCGGGTGGCGGCGCCCCAGTCGGCGAGCGTGTAGAGCAGGCTGTCGGCGTGCTCGACGTCAACGTCCATGAGCTGCGCGAGGGCCTCGCCGTCCATCGATCGCTCGCGGGTGAGGTGGGCAAGCGCCTGTTCGAGGAGCGGATCCTCGGGCCCGGGCTCCATGCCGGCGATCTTCACGTATCCACCGAGGGGGATGGCGGTGACGCCGTAGGTGGTCTTCTTGCCTTCGAAGCGGATGGCCGGACCGGGCAGGCCCAGCATGAACTCGTGTACCTTCACGCCGAACATCCGGGCGGACAGGAAGTGGCCGCCCTCGTGGATCACGATAAGCAGCGAGAAGGTGATGATGCCCCAGAAGACGGTCCACAGTGCCTCGTTCATGCGCTCGCAGGTCCTCTCGCTGGTCGAGGCGGAATCACCGGCATCGTCCCACCCGCATACGCGCTGAGGTGGGGCGATGGAACTATCTGGATGGTTGGAGGTGCAAACCCTCTGCCACGGGTCCTATCCCCGCGAATGCTCCACAACTACCGGGTCGGTGCGAGCATCCGCGACGCTTCGGAGCGAGCCCACGCGTCCACCGCCTCAACCTGGTCGATAGAGGCGAGGACTTCGGCATCGTGTGCCTCGATCACGCCCTCGACCACTCTGTCTATATCGGTGAAGCGGCAGCTCCCCTCGAGGAATGCAGCGACGGCGACCTCATTGGCCGCGTTCATCGCCGCGGGCATGGTACCTCCGGTCCTCCCCGCCTCGACCGCGAGACCGAGGCATCGGAAGGTCGCCACGTCCGGTTCGTCGAAGTCGAGGCGCCCCAGCTTCGCGAAGTCGACAGGCGGCAGCGGGCCGTCCCATCGTTCGGGGTGGCTGAACGCGTACTGGATGGGGATTCGCATGTCGGTCGCGCCGAGGTGAGCCTTCACGCTCCCATCCGCGTACTCCACCATCGAGTGCACGCACGACTGAGGGTGGACAAGTACGGTGATGTCGTCGTACGGCGTGCCGAACAGGTGGTGCGCCTCGATGACCTCGAGGCCCTTGTTCATGAGCGTCGCCGAGTCGATCGTGATCTTCGGTCCCATCGTCCACGTCGGATGCGCGAGGGCCTCGGCTGCGGTCACGCTCTCCAGTTCGGCGCGGGTGCGACCGCGGAACGGCCCGCCGCTCGCGGTCAGCCAGATGCGAGACACCGCCGATGCGGGCTCCCCAACGAGGCACTGGAAGATGGCCGAATGCTCCGAGTCGACGGGGATCAGTCTGCCCGGCTGTACCAGCCGAGTGACGAGCTCGCCGCCGGCCACGAGCGACTCCTTGTTGGCAAGCGCGAGGATCTTCCCTGCACCAAGCGCGACGACCGTCGCGCGCAACCCGGCTGCGCCGACCAGAGCGTTGAGAACGAGGTCAACGTCGGGTGACTCTGCGAGCTCCGCTACGGCCTCCGCGCCGGAACCGACCGCGATCGGCCCTCCCTCGTCCGAAGTTGCGCCGTCGAGGAGGCTCTTGAGGCGCGCGGCCGACGATGCATCGAAGAGCGCCACGCGCCGAATGCCGAACGCGACGGCCTGCTCGGCGACGAGATCCGCGCTCGAGTGCGCCGCTAGCGCGACCACGTCGATTCGATCGGGGAACCGGGCAGCGACGTCGAGGGTCTGGCGGCCGATAGACCCCGTGGAACCGAGGATGGCGACTCTCAGGGGCTCGGTCATCGGATGCCTCCCCACCGCAGCATCCAGTAGGCCACCACGCCCACGAGGATCAGCGAGTCGTGCCGGTCCAGGAATCCGCCGTGTCCGGGGAGCCATCGGCCGGAGTCCTTGACGCCAGCCTCGCGCTTGAACCGCGACTCGGCGAGGTCGCCGATCACGACGGCGAGGCCGACAAGCGCGCCTGTGAGCAGGGACCACGGGACGTCGATGGTCGGCCACTGCAGGAACGGCAGGATCGCCCACACGGCGAGGGTTCCGACCATCCCGCCAGCGAAGCCCTCCCACGACTTCTTCGGCGAGATGCGCGGTGCCATCTTGTGGCGCCCCAGCGTGGATCCAACGAAGTACGCGAGCGAGTCGTTGGCCCACACGCTGATAAAGACCGCAAACGTGAGGACGAGCCCGGTCACGCCGGCGTCTCCGAAGTCCCGGATCAGCACGACGTAGCCGAGGGCGAAGCCGGTGTACAGCGCGCCGAACACCGTGAGCGCGGTGTCGGCAGTGCGGGACCGCATGACGAGCGCGTGCCACACGAGCGATGCGGCGACAAGCGCGGCGGCAACAGACGCCATCCCCGCCATCCCCCACAGGGCTGCTGAGATTGGCATCGCCGCCGCAGCGACAACCCCGACGATCTCGTTCGGCAGGCGGTGTTCGCGGCGGGTGATGCCGTAGAACTCGGCTGCCGCCAGCGCGGCGATGATCCCCATGACCACGCCGAGGGGGACCGGGCCGAACCAGATGGCCGCGAGCAGCGCGACGCCATACACGATGGCGGTGAGCACGCGCACGAGTAGCGACTGGCGCTTGATGCCTGCCGGTTCTGCGAGATCGCCCGCCATTAGGAGCTACCCCCGAACCTGCGCTCACGGGCGCCGAAGTCGACGACGGCCTCGAGGAGGTCGTCACGGTCGAAGTCCGGCCACAGCACGTCGGTGATGTAGAACTCGGCGTATGCTATCTGCCACAGCAGGAAGTTGCTCACGCGCAGCTCACCGCTGGTGCGGACCACGAGGTCCGGATCGGGGATCCCTGCGGTGTAGAGACGGGCAGCAAAGGCCTCCTCGTCGACGTCAGCGGGCCCGAGGCGACCCGCGGCCACATCCTCGGCGACAGCCCTTGCCGCGTCGCAGATCTCGGTACGTCCTCCGTAGTTGAGCGCGACGACGAGGGTGAGTCCGTCGTTATCGCGGGTCGCGTCCATGCAGTCTTCAAAGGCGGCCTTCGTCTTCGGCGGCAGCGCGTCGATCCGGCCGATCACGGCGACTCGGACGTGCCGCTCCTGTAGCGAGTCGAGCTCCTTCTGAAGCACCTCTACGAACAGGTCCATCAGTCCGGAGACCTCTTCGGGCGACCGGTTCCAGTTCTCCGATGAGAACGAGTAGATCGTGAGGTAGCGGACGTCCAGCTCGATTGCGGTGCCGATGAGTTCCCGCACGGCGGCGGCGCCTGCCTTGTGGCCCGCAAGCCGAGGCAGGCCTCGTCGCTTCGCCCAGCGCCCGTTGCCGTCCATGATCACGGCGATGTGAGCGGGCGTGTGCGCAGGGACGAGCCGGTTGAGAAGCTGGCGACCGCGTTTCGAGGTGAAGTAGCTATCCAGGGGGTCTACGGGAGTCACGCCCTAGACCTCCATGATCTCGGCTTCCTTGCGCTTGAGGGCTTCGTCGATCTGGCCGATGTGGCTGTCGGTGGCCTTCTGGATCTCGCCCTCGGCGCGCCGGACCTCGTCTTCGGATGCCTCGCCCTCTTTCGAGAGCCGCTCGAGCTTGTGGTTCGCGTCGCGGCGGATGTTGCGCACGGCGACTCGGGCTTCCTCGGCGTAGTGCTTGCACAGCTTGACGAGCTCCTTGCGGCGCTCCTCGGTGAGCGGCGGGAACGGCACGCGGATCATCTGGCCGTCGTTACTGGGGTTCA
>CAYHCN010000080.1:0-7033 GCA_964354945.1 uncultured Eubacteriales bacterium | reverse complement strand
AGTTATCCGTGGCGGTGACGTGTCCTGCCTTCACGTTGAACAGGGACGCGAAGATATCGCGGGCAGCGGGGCCGGCGACGGAACCGCCGTGGCCGCCCTGCTCCACCACGACGACGACCACGTACTTCGGGGCATCGGCGGGAGCGTAGCCGACGAACAGCGCGTAGTCATCCTTGCCGATGACCTCGCCGGTACCCGTCTTGCCCGCTACGTCGATCGGGAAGCCCCTGAACGCGGCGGCGCCGGTACCCGAGGTGGTCACCTGGTGCAGCGCCTGGCGCATCACGGCGAGGTCCGACGCGGGCACTTTCGGCTTCGAGACGACCTTGGGCTTCTCGATGTAGCCCGGCGCGGCGCCACTGCCCTTCACGCGCTTGAGCACGTGGGGCTGCATGACCTTCCCGCCGTTCACGATCGCCGAGTAGCCAACGGCCAGCTGAAGCGGCGAGACCAACAGGTCGCCCTGGCCGATCGCCATGTTGACCGTATCACCCGGGTTCCACTGGCGGTACTCGGGATAGTCTCGATTGAACTCGGCCTTCCACTTCTTGTCGGGCACGCGGCCGGGTGCCTCTCCGGGCAGTTCGATGCCGGTGGGCTTGCCGAACCCGTACTTCCGCACGAACTGCTGAAGCGGCTCACCCTTCTTCTTGTACAGCGCGTAGCCGATCTCGTAGAAGACGGTGTCGCAGGAGTCCTGGATGCCATCCATGAACGTCTCGTAGCCGTGGCCTGAATGGTTCCAGCACCACTTCTTCCACTGCTCGCCCATCGCGTCCCAGCGACCTTGACAGTTGTAGGTGGTCCCGGAGGACGTGACGTTGTTGGTGAGGCCGGCGAGGCCGGTGAAAGCCTTGAACGTCGATGCTGCGGGGTACTGAGCCATGATCGCGCGGTTGGTGAGCGGGAAGTCGTTGCGCGTCGCAGTCAGGGACCGCCAGTTCTTCTGGGACACGCCGTTCAGGAACACCGACGGGTCGTAGGTCGGCAGGCTTGCGAGGGCAAGCACCTCACCCGTCTTCACGTCCATCACCACCGCGGCGCCCGCGCGCGCCTTGGGGTAGTCGTCCTTGTGAGCGTCGTCCATCGCTCGGGCAAGCGCCGATTCGGCGGCCCGCTGCACCTTCGTGTCGATCGTGAGCTGGACGTCGCGCCCCGGCACGGGGTCGATCTGCTGGACCACCCGGCGCTTGGCCCCTTGGGCGTCGACCTCGAAGCGCAACAGCCCGCGGTCGCCCTGCAGGAGCGACTCGAACGCAGACTCCGCACCGGCCTTGCCGATCACGTCGCCGAGCTCGTAGGTCTTGAACGCCGGCGTGTCCAGCTCGCGCTGGGAGATCTCGCCCGTGTAGCCGAGAACTTGGGCCGCGGTCCGTCCCTGGGGATAGCGGCGCACGGCCTTGGTCTGAACCGTGACGCCGGGGAACTCGGCCTGGTGCTCGGAGAGGTACGCGGCGGTCTTGAGCGGCACGTCGATAGCCACGATCCTCGGCGCGAGTGCCTGCTCCTTGACCGACGAGGCCCTCTCCTTGATCTCGGTCGCGGGCATGTTGAGCACTGTGGACAGTCGAGTCAGCATCTCCTCGTCGTCGCGCACCTGTGGCTCGACGAGCACGGCCAGCGTGGGCCGGTTGGACACGAGTTCGCGCCCCGCGCGGTCGATGATCCTGCCCCGCGTTGGCTGAGTGGTGATCTCCTGGATGCGGTTGTCCTCGGCATCCTTGGCGTAGGCCGCACCGGAGAGGACCTGCATCGTCCACAGCTTCACGAGCAGGACACCGAGCACCACGACGATGACCGCCGCGAACACGGCGAATAGGGACTTCAGATTGTGGCGAAACGTCGGCATCCGTACGGACTTCCCGTCTCGCGCGCCTCTCGCACCCCTTCGGGTGCCCCGGCACGTCGATGTATCAGGCTAGTCGGCGGAACTCCGCCACAGGACGCTCTCGGCGCAAGAAGCGCGCCAAGAACGGGTAGGCGAGCAGCGCCAAGGCGGTATTGTACACCGCGCCCGGTATGACCAGAGTGAACAGGGCGCGGAAGAACGAGACCGGCGCACCGAACAGCGTGAGCAGCAGTGCATAGGTCAGCTCGGCCCCCAGCGAGGCAAGTGCGAGCACCGAAAGCGGCAGCAGCCACCCTTCGGCGAACAGGTTCGCAGCCAGCAAGCCGGCGACGTAGCCGGTGATCGCGAGGACGGCGGCCATCGGGCCGACCGGACCCTGACCCAGCAGATCGAACAGCAGCCCGCACGCGAAGCCCGTCGCACAGCCGACCGAGGGCCCCTGCACCATGGCGAGGGTGACGGCAGCGAGCACCAAGAAGTTCGGAACGACTCCGCCGATGGCGATGTAGGGCGCGACAGCAACCTGCAAGACGACGGCGCCAAGCACGATGAGGATGTTGACGACGGTCCTGTTCACTCGCCTGCTCCAAACTCCGGCGCCGGTGGCTTCGACAGCAGCACGAGGACCTCCTCGATCCCTGAGATCTGAGCCGTTGGTCGTACCTCGATGCGCTGGTAGAGCTCTCCGGGGTCCTTGCGGGCCTTGATCACGTCGCCTATGAGCAGTCCCTTGGGGTAGACGCCGCCCATTCCCGAGGTGACGACGACGTCACCGGGACGAACCGTGGTCTCTCGGCTCACGTAGTTCAGGCGCAGGTCACCTTCGACCGAGCCGTTGAGAATACCGGCCGCTCGGCTCGACTGGATCATCGCCGCCACTCCGCTGCGCTGGTCGGTGATGAGCTGAACGCGCGACGAATGCTCGGTGACATCAGTTGTCCTGCCGAGCAGCCCCGAGGCACCGGTCACGGCCATCCCCGACTCGACGCCGTCGGCCTTGCCCTTGTCGATGGTGATGAAACCCTCCCACGTTCCCGAGGGGCGGCCGATCACCCCTGCACCGAGCGCCTTGATCTTGCCGCGTTGGGTCATCGCGATGAGTGCCCTCAGACGGGCGTTCTCGAGCCGAGCCTCTTCAAGCTCGGCCACGCGTGCCCTGAGCGTGGCGTTCTGCAGCCGGAGCGTAGCCATCTCCGACCGGGACGCGATGAAGTTGCTCGTCCAGCGACCGGCGCTGCGCACGGGGGTTGTCGCCCACTCACCGGCGCTGCCGATCGGAGCGGTGGCGGCGTGCGCGGCAATCTGCACACGATGGAGGGGCCCGGTGGCGCTCTCGCGGAACCACAGCGTGGTCAGCGCGAGGCCGACGAGCACGAGCACTGCGAGGAGTCCGAAGCGCGGGGAGGTTCTCTCTGCGGGCGGCGTCCTCATGAAAGCGGACCCCTAGCGGGTGCCCTGGAGCACCTTCTTGAGAGCGTCGATCTCCTCCAGCGCCTGCGCGGAGCCGTCGACGACGTTGGTCAGCGCACTATCCGAGACATGGACAGGCATGCCCGTCTCGTGACGGAGGCGCTCGTCGAGGCCTTTCAGCAGCGCCCCGCCACCTGTCAGCACGATGCCGTACTCCATGAGGTCACTGGCGAGTTCGGGCGGAGTCTGCTCGAGGGTGGCCTTGACGGCGGCGATGATCGCGGCGAGCGGCTCTTCGACCGCCTCGCGGATCTCCTCGGACTCGAGGGTCATCGTGCGGGGCAGCCCTGTGAGCAGGTCGCGACCTCGGATCTCGACGTCGACCTCCTCGAGCATCGGCCACGCACTGGCGATCTCGAACTTAATCTCCTCGGAGGTGCGCTCGCCGATGAGCACGTTGTACTGGCGCTTTACGTAGGTGGCGATGGCCTCGTCGAACTCGTCACCCGCGATGCGGATCGACTGCGCGGCGACGATGCCGCCCAGCGAGATGACCGCGACCTCGGTGGTACCTCCGCCGATGTCGACGACCATCGAGCCCGTGGGCTCCTGGATCGGCAGGCCGGCACCGATCGCTGCAGCCATCGGCTCCTCGATGAGGTAGGCCTGGCGTGCACCCGCCTGGATGGTGGCCTCGAACACGGCGCGCTTCTCGACCTCGGTCACGCCCGACGGGACGCAGACCACCACGCGCGGCTTCGGCTGCCACGGGAAACGCTTGACCCTCGTCTTGTTGATGAAGTAGCGCAGCATCGACTCGGTGACCTCGAAGTCGGCGATAACGCCGTCCTTCAGGGGCCGGATCGCGACGATGGAGCCAGGAGTACGGCCGAGCATGCGCTTGGCCTCGATGCCGACCGCGAGCACGCGCTTCGTGTCCTTCTCGACGGCGACGACGGAAGGCTCGATGAGCACGATCCCGCGGCCACGAACCGAGACCAGCGTGTTGGCGGTACCGAGGTCGACGGCCATGTCGCCGCCCCATGAGTTGAAGAACATGTCTACGAGCGACACGTGTCGGTATCTCCTTGCGCGAAGCCGCCTGCCACTCGAGTCAGGCGTCGCGGTCAGTATGCACGTCGAAGCCGACCCCCTCGCCGGGAACCAGGGTCGGCCAACTTAAGCCGAGCTAGCATACCATAGCGACCTGCGCATCTTTGTCTGAGCCGAGTTCTCCACGGCGTTCACACAACCTACCCGACTGCCCCCTCTCGCAGCATGGCGTACCTGCATGGATGGTCACATGAGTCCCATGTCCTTCATGCTGGAGAACTCGCCTCCGTCGCCAATCACGACGTGGTCGAGAACCTCGATTCCAAGGACGTCACCGGCGCGGACGAGCCTGCGGGTGAGCTGAATGTCGGCACCCGACGGCGTCGGGTCCCCACTGGGGTGGTTGTGCACCACCACGATGGACGCCGCCGACGCCCGCACCGCGTCCCTGAAGAGCTCGCGGGGATGGACGATCGACGCGTTGAGCGACCCTATCGACACCTCCAGCACCCGCAGCAACTGGTTCTTCGTATTGAGCGCGAGCGCCCAGAAGTGCTCGCGGTCGAGCCCGCGCAGCTGCACCGCGCACAGGTCGACCACATCCTCGGGCGTCGAGATCGAGCACCGCCGAGAGGTTCGCCACGATGCGGCGCGCCGGCTCATCTCGAGGCACGCGAGGACGCGCGCGGCACGGGCGGGCCCGACCCCTTCGAAGGCGACGAGCTCGTCCGCCGAGACGCGCCACAACCCATCGGGGATGGGATGGGCGGCCAGGAGCTGCTCCACGGTCTCACGCCGGCTCTCGCCCAGCACCATCGACAGCAGCGTGTCGTCCGACAGCGAATCGGCGTGTCCCATCAGCAGCAGTTCTCTCGGGTCGCCAAGCGAGCCCGGTGGTCTCGGTGTCATCGCGCCCTCCCCCAAGGCGTGCAGCGGAGGGCAAGCATGTCACGTGGGAATTGGCCGAGACTAACCGCCGCCTTACCGCCCAGGGCGCCAAACGGGCGGTTTGGCGAAAAGGGCTAGTGGACGCTGCAGCTAAGGCAGGGGTCGTACGCCCGGACGAGACGCTCCACCGCCAACACGAACTGGCCTTCGGGCAGGTCGACCACGGTGGGGGCGAAGGCACGCATATCCGCCTCGAGGTTCGCGAGGTTCTGCGCTGTCGGAGTGATGACGTCACCCGAGATGACGAACCCGTCGTCGTCGATACCGATGGCGTGGTACAGCGTCCCGCGCGGTGCCTCGGTCGCCGACGCGCCCTCCCCCGCATGGATGCGGAATTCGACCGGCTCGGAGGTACCGCCGGTCGAGAGGAGTCGCTCGACGTATGTCGCGCACCGCTCGGCGGCATCAACCAGCTCGATGGCCTGGCAGAGGTTGTTCGCGAAGGGGTTCCGGCTCACCGGCCGCAGTCCGGCATTCGTCGACACGACGCGAGCCGCCGGGAGGAGCCGGTCCCATGACAGGTTCACTCGCGGCAATGCGCCGACCATGAAGGTGCGCCCGTCGACCGTCGAGTGCTTGGCATTGCTGTGCCCGACGACCGTTTCCTCGATGAACATGCGGTACTCCCGCGCCGGCCTTCTCCACCCCGCGTCGAGGGCAGTCACGTCGCCATCGTAGATCGCGTAGTCGTCCTCGGCGGCGAGCGCGAGCATCTCGCCCGAAGTCTCGAATTCCGGCACGCCAAACCCCGCGAAGAGCTCGACCGTCTCGGCGGCATCGCGCGCGGCGGCGTGCAGCCGCTCGGCGAAGGGAAGCAGATCGGCGTGGTCGGGCTCGGAGGTGAAGCCACCGATCACCGCGGTGATCGGGTGGACCGGACGCCCGCCGATGATCGCGGTGAGCTCGTTGCCGAGCTTCTTGATACGCAACGCGCGGCGAACGATCTCGGGGTGGGTCTCGGCGAGCGGGAACACGCTCGGCTGCCCGACGAAGTCCGGTGCCGCTAGAAGGTACAGGTGTGTGGCGTGGTTCTGGAGGTAGCTGCCGTATACCAGCAGCTTCCGCAGCAGGACCGTTCGCTCGCTGACCACGATGTCCAGTGCATCCTCGATGGCCTTGATCGACGTGACCGTGTGGTTCGGCGAACAGATGCCGCAGATGCGACTCGTGATTAGCGGCGCTTCGTCGAAGCGTCGGCCCACGACCATCGACTCGAACAGGCGCGCAGGCTCGATGACATCCATGCGGATGTCCTTGACCTGCCCACCTTCGACGTCGACGGTGATGGTCCCATGGCCCTCGATTCGAGCAACGTGCTCGACGGTGAGTGTCGTCATCGCGCTTCAGACCTCCGAGACGGCGTTGTAGAGCTCCAAACGGGCGTCGAACTCCTCGACGGAGAGGCCGTGTGAGGCGACGATCGCACGCGCTGAAGCGAGATTGGCGTCCTCGGCGATGCCGCGGCACCCGGTGCACGGCCTGCCGAGCGAGATGCACCGCGTGTTGCAGCCGGCGCGCGTCACCAGTCCCAGGCACACACGCGCCTGACCGCGCTCGTAGAAGCACTCGTTCTCGGCGACCTTGCAGGCGGCGCACATCGCGTTGGCCGCGGTGCGGTCCTTGAGCCCGGCGAGCCCGCGCTGCAGGACACCCACGAACTCGAGCGGGTCGATCGGACACCCTGGGACCCGGTAGTCCACGTCGATCACGGCGCTCACCGGCATAGGCGAGATGCGGCCACACGCCACGAGCGAAGCGCCCTCACCGTACACG
>CAYHCN010000079.1:0-7035 GCA_964354945.1 uncultured Eubacteriales bacterium | reverse complement strand
ACGTTCATGAGCGCGCCGCAGTTGTCGTGGAAGCGTCCCGAGATCCCGCCGAGCCCCACGCGCCTCATCGCGGCGGGGCTGCCGGGGCGCCCGTTGCGGCCGACGAACTCGGTGCGGCTCGCGGTCCACGAGTGCAGCGGCCGGCTCGAGGCCACGAACGCAGGCCGCCCGGGGAAGTCCTGGTTGAGCCAGTTGCGCGCGGTCAGCGCTTCGACGACACCGTCGAATCGGGTCACCACACGCTGTTGCGCGGCGCTTCGCGACGAGCCCAGCGTCCACTCGATGAAGTGCGTCACCGAGATCTGGCGTGGACGTTCGGTGAGGTTCGTAAGCCTGAGCCTGACCACGCGAAGCTGGTCGTCGGCGGGAACGAACCAGTCCACCGAGCTCGCGATGCCAAACTCTGTGTGCTCGAAGTTCGTGCTGCCCGCCGCATGGCGGATCACGTAGGGCAACGACGAGCGGACCGGCAGCGGTGTCGGGCTCCAGAATCGGCCCGTCTCCTCGTCACGGAGGTAGAGGCACTCTCCGCTGCCGTCGGTGACGGGATCGTTGTTCCAAGTCGTGATGCGGTTCTCGTGGGAGTTGAGCGCCCACGAGCAGCCGATGCCCGCCTCGGAGACCAGGCAGCCGAAGTCGGGGTTGGCCATGACATTGACCCACGGTGTCGGCGTGGTCTCGTCGTCCTCGAGCACGATGATGTAGTCGCCCGTCTCGGGATCGAACCCGCCGAGGCCGTTGTCGAAGTCAAGCTTCGGCCGCACGAACTCCGGCGCCTCGTCGCGGACCGGCTCAGAGGCCGGCACGAAGGCGGGTGGGGGAGCGGGACGTTTGCTGCGACGGTTGAGCTGCAGTTCGAGCGTGCCCATCTCGCCGTCGACTACTGCGCGCGCGGTGGACACGAGCAGGTTCAGAACGTCGGGGTGCATCTGGTCGGCTCGGCGGAGGAACACGCCGCCGGGCTTGTCGAGCAGCTGGAGACCGTGACCGGTTCGCATGAGCAGTCGCAAGCGCTCTTCGAGCTCGTCGGTGTATCCGGTCGGCCGCGCGTTGAGCACGACGAGGTCGGCGACGAGCCCCTTGTGCCGCCAGTACTGGTGCGCGAGCAGCGCGCGTCTCACGAGCGGCGTGTGCTCGAGCTCTTGTACCCGCACGAGAAGGATCGGGTAGTCGCCGCTGATACCGACCGACCACAGTCCGGAGACGGGAAGCTCGTTCTCGACGGGTGTCTTGAGCTTGAGCGGCGAGTAGGGGTCCGTCAGCAGTAGCCGCGACGCGAGGCGCTCGAGGGTGAGGGCGTCTTGCGGGGTGATGCCGAGGTCCCGCAGCTCCACCTGTGCCGCCGTCCACGCCAGGTCGACAGCGCGCTGGGCTGAGGCCGGTGCGAAGTACTTCTCGCTGAGGCGCACGGCCTGGTCTCGCTCGGATGCGACGCCGGTCACGTAGACGAGGCGCACCGATTCGCCCGGGCCGATCTCGACCTGGCGGCGGAGCGCGCAGCAGGGGTCGAGGACGGGACCGGCGGTACCGGAGAGAGGACCGCCGTCGATCACGGCCTTGGGGCGGTCGGCTCCCCGGAGACGGCCGAAGAACTTCGAGCGGTCGGTCTCGAAGGTCCAGTCGCACGGCATCTGCTCGCACGACAGCAGGTGGAAGCCCCAGTGCTGCTGCTCGTGATCGCTTCGCGGCCGACGGGTGAACAGAACCGCGCCCGTGGCGGGGAGCGCTTCGGTCTCCACGAAGAGGTTCGAGAACGAGCGGTGCGCCTGGTCCGAGGTCTGCTCGGTCAGCGAGATCTCGAAGTATGAGGTCACTTCGACCTTGCGGGCCTGGAACGAGCGGTTGGCGATGGTCAGGCGCCGGATCTCCACATCATCCTCGGGCGAGACCACGACCTCCACGTTGGTCTCGAGGTCGCCGTCGAGTCGGCGGAACTCGGCCTTGTCGGGGCCGAAGCTGACTTGATACTCGTCGGGTTGAGCCGGCCAGGGGTTCGAGGGCACGGAGAAGGTATCCCCGCTCTCGGAGTCGCGCAGGTAGAAGAACGTGCCCCACATATCCCTGGTGACGTCCTCGCGATACCGGGTGACTGCGATTCCGCGCCATCTGGAGTACCCGCCGCCACCGCTTGTGACCATCACGGAGTAGCGGCCGTTGGACAGGAAGTGGGTGGCCGGCACCGGCGTCGCGGGCGACGGGTAGAACCGGATCGCCGGCGGCGGGAGCTCGCCTACGGAGCGGACGAGCTCGACCTCCTCGGAGTGTGGGGTCACCAGATCGACGTGGCGGGGGATGCGCTCCTGAAGCAGCAGCTCCGCCGAGGCGACCAGCGGGTCGCTGTGGAACCGTCCGCGCATCTTGTCCTCGAGGAGCGCGTTGCCGAAGGCGACGAACGCCATGCCTTGGTGGTGCGCGAAGTACGCGCGAACGACCGCTCTGCGCTGTCCTGCGGGAACGCGTCCCGCCGTGAAGTCCATCGACTCGTAGTAGCCGTAGCGGCCCTCGCCGCCTTGCTGCGAGAAGGCGGTCAGGTTCGGAACGACCGCGATCGGGTCTACGGTCAGCGCGAGTGCGCATGCGTAGGGGGCGACGACGATGTCGTCAGCCAGCCCGCGTTTGAGACCCAGCCCAGGTACGCCGAACGCCTGGTACTGGTAGGTGAGGTCAGCGTCCTTTGCGTTGAACGCCGCCTCGGAGACGCCCCACGGCACGCCGCGGTCCGCCCCGTACTGCCGCTGGCGCTCGACGACGGTCGAGTACGTCTCGTCGAGCAGCGTGCCGGGCAGGCTGTGCATCACGAGCAGCGGCATGAGGTACTCGAACATCGACCCCGACCACGAGACGAGCGCCCTGCCGGGACCCGCGTCCGTGAGCGACCTGCCGAGACGGAACCAGTGCTCTTGGGGCACGTCGCCCTTCGCAACGGCGAGGAAGCTCGCGAGCCGGGCCTCGGAGGCCAACAGGTCGTAGAAGGAGGGATCGAGGCGGCCTTCGGTGAGGTTGTAGCCGATCGAGAACAGGCCGCGCTGCTCGTCGTAGAGCATCGCGAAGTCGGTGTGCTCCCACATCTCCCTGGCGATGTCGGCGTCGAGCCTCAGGCCGGCGAGCAGCTGGATGTTGCGGTCGCGCGCCTCGCGCACGCCGCTCGCCACCGCGCTCGCCCAGGCCCGGCTGCGCTCGTCCTCGGCGATCGCCTCGAGCTCATCGAGCGCCTCGAGCGTGCTGGACAGGCCCTCGGCGAGGCCGACAAGGCTGGGCACGTAGCGCGTCAGTGGCGCCATGCGCTTGTCGCCGCGCGCTCCGGGGGGTGCGTCGGGGAGGAACTCTGCCCACGGGGCCACCTGCTCGAGCATGCGCAGAGGATCGCGGATCGCGGCGACGACATCGTCGAGCGACGCCCGCAGTTGCTCGCGCCTCGTCTTGGGCCACGATACGAACTCGTCCGCGACGACGACGGCGTCTATCGTCGGGACCGACGTGCCTCTGGCTTCGGGCGTCTCGGTCGCGACCGTCTCGAGGCTGTAGGCGAGGAGGTCTATCTCGCTGACATTCACCTCGAGACGTGAGAGCAGCGCGTACCACTCGCCGAGGCTGCCCGGCGGTTCGACGTGGTCGAGGGCGCGGGCGAGCGCGTCGAGCGCGGTCCGGATGTCTTTCACGAGTGCGGACGAGCCGACGTCCTCGCGGTCCGCCAGCAGGTCCTCGAGCGCGAGCGTGGCCGCGTCGCGCGCGCCGGTGATGAGCTGAGAGCCCAGCACGGGGCTTTCCGACGCTTCGAGCAGCCCCACCCGCAGGGTGAGGAGATGGCCCGCCAGGTTGCCGGAGTCCACCGTCGATACGTACGTCGGCCGAAGTGGCTGCCGCGTTGTGACGTCGTACCAGTTGTAGTAGTGCCCGTGATAGCGCTCCAGTGCGGCCATGGCAGTGAGCGTCGCGGTCACACGCTCGCCGAGCTGGGCGACGCACAGATACCCCAGGTCGTAGGCGTTGAGGTAGGAGAGCAGCTGCAGCCCCATGTTCGTGGGCGACGTCCTCCACGCCACCACCCCGAGGGGCTCCTCCTGGAAGTTGTCGGGGGCAAGGTGGTGGCCCTCGTGGGTGACGAAGGTGTCGAAGAAGCGCCACGTCTTGCGGGCGATCCGCCGGAGCTCCTTGCGCTGCTTCTCCGATAGATCCCGCTCGGCCTTTGCATCCACGGGCTGACTGACCCGCCACGCGATCAGCGGCGCGACCGCCCAGCCCACCAGGAATGGAAGTGCAACGAGCAGGCGACCCACGTCAAGCCCGGTGCCGACCAGAAGCAGCACGATGCCGACCGCGGAGGCGGGGCCGACCGCGCGCCAGAAGGTCCGCTTGTCGTTGGACGATCCGCGCTCCGCTTCGGCGGCGGTCACCCACTCCATCAGGTGCTTGCGCGTTACGAGCATGCGCCAGATCGTGCGGACGATCGCGTCGGTCACCACCCACACCTCGTGGGGCAGCAACAACAGAGTGAGGATGCCTCGACGGTTGTCCTCGGCGAGATCGGCGAGAATGCCGCGCGCCGAGGTCGAGAGTGTCGCTGCCGGCGGCTGGAACATGAGCGACTGGGCGAGGGAGAAGTACACCGGGAAGAACACTGTGAGCAGGAAGAACAGCATCCAGCCAAGAGCGGCGGTCGGGAACAGCAGCCAGCCCACTGTGAACATCAGAACGGTGAGCGGCCCGACGAGCGAGCGTCTCAGGTTGTCTAGGATCTTCCAGCGGTTGAGCCCCGAGAGCGGGTTGGGGCGAAGCACGCCGTCCTCGTCGCGCACCCCGGGGAACAGCCACACGATCGTCTGCCAGTCGCCGCGGACCCATCGGTGCATGCGCTTCATGCTCGACAGGTAGTTGGCGGGGTAGTCGTCGATGACCTCGACATCGCTCGCGAGACCGGTTCGCAGGAACGCGCCTTCTACCAGGTCGTGCGAGAGCAGGCTGTTCTCCCGGAAGCGCTTCTCGAGCACGCCGGCGAACACGTCGACTTCGAAGATGCCCTTGCCGGTGAAAGAGCCCTCGCCGAAGAGATCCTGGTAGGTGTCGGACACCGCCATGGCGTAGGGGTCGACACCAGTGCCTGTCGAGTACAGCTTCGCGAAGGAGCTGCGGTGCGCTCCCGGCAGGCTCATCCCGACTCGCGGCTGTATGAGCGCGTAGCCCTCGTAGACGCGGGGCTGGCCGGGGCGCCATGGGGTGCGGTTCAGCGGGTGCGAGATGGTACAGATGAGCCGCTTGGCGACATCGCGAGGCAGTACGGTGTCGGCGTCGAGGGTGAGCACGAACACGACGCCGCGGCGCCACTGGTCGTCGCCCACGCGCACGGTGACGGTGGTGTCGCGGTTGCCGCGGAGCTCTCGGACGAGCTCGACGAGGAAGCCGCGCTTGCGCTCCCAGCCCATCCAGCCGCTCTCGCCGTCGCTGTAGACACGCCGGCGTCCGAAGAAGTGGAACGGCTCGACGCCGTACTCGGCACGGTAGCGGTCGTTGAGCTCGTCGACGCCGCGGACCGCCGCCTCGAGAATGAACTGGTCCTCTTCGCGCGTCTCCGTGTCGGAGTAGGTCGGATCGCCGAGCAGCGCGTAGCCGATGTTGGGATCGCGGTTCGCGAGGTACGCGATCTCGAGGTTGTCGATCACGGCCTTGATGTCGGGGACCGAAAGCATGAGCGACGGGACCACGACCAGCGTGCGGTGCTCCTCGAGCACCGGCTCGAACGGATCGAGCTTAGGCAGCAGCTCAGGCGCGTAGGTGTCCGCCGCGATGCGGTTGGTCAGGGCCAGTCCCGGCTCGGAGAGCGGGATGAGTGAGACGAGGATGAGCAGCACGAGCCGCCAGCCGGTGACGTCGGCGGCCACCGCGTAGGCGACCATGCCAGCGACGAACGCGAGCGTAGCCACGGCCAGCGTTGTCCAGTAGAACGCGCCGCGATGGCTCAAAGGTCCCTCGTACATCCACTCGCCGACCGGCGCCTTGTACCCGACGTCGCGTTTGACCTCCTTGCACCCGTCGCCGAGAAGCCACCAGCCCACATGGCCCCGGATAGCGTCTCCCGGGTCCTCGGCAAGCGCGGCGCGCGACCGTTCGAGCAGGCTCTCGGCGAGTTCGATCTCCTCGGTCTTCGAGCGCTTGGCGATGCGCTCGAGCACGTGGCGATAGCGGTCGCGGGTGGTGAAGTCCATGGACGCGTACACGTCGACCGGGTCGAGCCGCAGGATTCGCTCGACGACCGCGATTGACTCCACGAAGTCGGCCCAGTCGAGCGCGTCCAGGAAGCGCAGCGAGCCGATCGCGTTGGCGATGGAGACCTGGTCGGCGGCTTGACTCTGCTGGTGGCGCACAGTCTCGCGGTCGAACCGCAGCTGGCGCGCGGAGAGCTGCCGTGCGAGCCACGCGTTGATCGCCTCGGCACCCAGCTCGGTGGCTTGGAACCGCTGCGACAGCCGGAGCAGGAAGACGAGGGAGTCGGAGCGGGGGTCCTGCTCCAGCTCGACGAGGAGCCTGGGCAGCTCGGTTGGATCCTCCTGCTGCACGAGGCTCAGGCGCTCGGCCCACGAGTCTGCCGCCTCCTCGTCGCGGTGTGAGCGCACCACGACCGCCGAGAGCCGCCGAAGGTTCTCGACGAGCGCGATACGCAGCATGATCGGCACGGCCCAGCACTCACCGATGGTGAGCGGGCTTACCTGCTGGTACGCCTGCACGAACGTGAGGAGCGGGTCGCGCTCCAGCCCCGAGTCAGAGTGAGCGATCAGGCCGACGGCGAGCTCGTAGATG
Source organism: uncultured Eubacteriales bacterium (assembly GCA_964354945.1). GTDB lineage: Bacteria > Actinomycetota > Coriobacteriia > Anaerosomatales > CAVXGS01 > CAVXGS01. Next base: position 243 of record CAYHCN010000079.1, on the reverse strand, counting down.
CGGGGGAGCCCCTCGAACTCGGTGCCCTCCTCGAGGCGCGGCAGCTCGATGCCGTAGTTTGGAGGCAGGTCCTCGCGGATCTCGATGATCTGGTGTTCGACGAGGTAGTAGTTGTCGAGTAGCCACTCACCGGCAGGAGCGATGATGCGGCGGCGCTGAGCGATCTCGTTGAGGTCGTCGTGGTCGTGTGCCAGCCCTTCGGCGGCGCGTGCCGTCAGATCGAGTAGCGGCGTCGTCTTGGGA
>CAYHCN010000078.1:0-7104 GCA_964354945.1 uncultured Eubacteriales bacterium | reverse complement strand
GCGCGGGCTTTGCAAGCCTGAGGTCGAGGGTTCGAGCCCCTTCGTCTCCACCAGAGAACAGGCAGGCCAGCGACCTTCTAGCGGGTCGCTGGCCTTCTTATCCCGTGCCGGGTGGTTGATCGCCCCGTCCTATCGGCGTCGCCTCGGGTGCGGCCGCATGACCCGTAGGTAGTAGATGAAGCCTCCGACGCCGCCAAAGAGCACAACGATCACGGACCAGAGCATCCGCGCGCTGGAGCCGGCACCCGACGAGGGAAACTCGGCGTCGGACCGCTGCACCAAGTCGACGAGCGCCATGACCCAGAAGAACGCGAAGCCGACGGCGAACACCGCAAAGGCCAGAGCGGCCAGGCTGTCGGGCACACCGGATTGCATCAAGCGTCCTTCCCCTCGTTGCGGCAATCATGCGCCATTCGCGCGTGCGCTCCGCCTAAGGTGCTCGCGCACGAAGAAAGGGCCCCGCCGACGGGGCCCTTTCGGTACTGCGGGTCGTTCCTGTGTGAAGCGCGAGCTAGCTGGTTGCCGGCGCGGTCTCGGCGGCCTTCTCGTGGTGCGGGGCCTTCACGAGGAGGGCGAGCACCGAAGCGACGACGAGCAGACCGGCGGCGATATAGAACGCCGCGTTGAAGGTACCCGTCGCGTCCTTGATCCAGCCGGCTGCGTACGAACCGAGGGCGCCACCAACGCCCCAGGCAGTGAACACGAGGCCGTAGTTCACGCCGCCGTACTTGGTACCGAAGAAGTCGTAGGTCGCGGCGGGGAACAGGGTCAGGTTCGCGCCGTACATGGCGCCGATACCGGCGGCCACGATGAGCAGGAAGGTCAGCGTGTTGGCCATCGGGAGCAGCAGAGCGACGAGAACCGCCTGCAGCAGGAACACGCCGATCATGGTCGGGACGCGGCCGATCTTGTCGGAGACGATACCGGTGACGGGTCGGCCGAGGCCGTTGCCGATGGCCAGCGCGACGATCAGGGTGTAGCCCCAGGTTGCGGCGAACGCGGGGTCACCGAGCTGATCCGGAGCGACCTTGGCGATGATGCCCACCATCATGAGTCCCGCGAAGGCGGCCGCGGCGTACATGAGCCAAAGCAGGTAGTACTGCGGCGTCGACATCATCTCGCGCCACGTGTAGTCCTCGCGACGGGTTGCCATGGCGGCTGCGCCCGCAGGCGGCTTCCAGCCGGCGGGAACCGCAGGCGTGTAGCCCGCTGGCGGGTTCTTGAGCAGTTGGGCGAGCAGGATGATTGCGATGAAGAACGCGATGCCGAGGTAGCGGAAGGCGCCGGTGAGTCCGTTGCTGGTGATGAGAGTCTTGGTGACAGGGGCGGTGTACACGGACGCGAGGCCGAAGCCGGCGACGACGATACCGCTGATCAAACCACGCCTGCTGGGGTGGAACCACTTGACCGCAGCGGGCGTCGCACACGCGTAGGCGAGGCCGATTCCGATACCGGTCATGACGCCGAAGCCGAGCACGATCGGCAAGTGAGCATTGCCGGCGGTGAAGTCGGTGAAGCTGGCGATGATCATGCCGAGACCTACGAACACGCCGCCGATGGTGGCGATGAGCCTCGGACCAAAGCGGTCCTGCGCACGGCCTGCGAAGACCATCGTGAACGCGAAGAACAGCAGCGCGAGAGCGTAGGGGAGCAGGGCGGCCTTGGGATCCCAGTTGTAGGCCTGCTCCTTGATGATGACGGCGGAGACCGGAACGACCTTCTCGACCGTCTCGGCTCCCTTCTTGACCAGAGCGATGTAGCCGTCGCCCGATGCAATGGGCATCCCATCGGCGGCGAGCTTGAGCTTCTGGGTCACCGTCTGCGTGACGATGCTCCACGTGTACAGCACGCCGAGAGCGAGGTTGATACACAAGCCCGCGATGGTGACGATCCACCCTCTCGACGATGACGCGGTCTGATCGGACATACCGACCACTCCTTCCTTCACCCTGCCTGCCGGTGCACCCGGCGAATCCGATACACGCCGATGCCCGGCGTCGTTCCCACGCATGAAGCCTATCCGCGCTGAGCTGGGGACTCTCCAAAGTCGGCGTGAGTGGTATGAATCGTCGGCACGTGGTCGATTCTCGGCGGTGAGTGGCGAGCGCTTCGGGCCAACGGCGGCCTCACTGGGGCATATACGATGCACGTGAGCACACCGGCCGAGCGGGGAGGGGGAGCCATGGACAACCTCGATGAAGAGCGGCTTCGGAAGAACGAGGGCGTGTATTCGGCGGAGCACGATGAGGGGCGCGAGGTCGCATGCGACCCCGAAGAGGACCGGTGCGCGCCGGGGAGCGAGACCTCCGGGCCCGCCGACAGGGGCACGCCCGGTACTCCCGATGACCTGCCCTACGGGTTGGGTGAGGCGACGCCCGAGCACCCCGGGCAGGGCGACCTGTGGGGCGAGCAGCGAGCGCTCGTCGAGGAGGACGAGCAGGAAGGGTACAAGCTGGCAGGCATCCCCGAGGATGAGATACCTACCGTGCTCGATGCCATCGGCGGCGATGCCGCTGAGGCGCTCCCCGAGTCGCCCGAGGGGACCAGTGCCACGGGAGCCGGAAGCCCGCTCCAGCCGGATCACGGAGGTTTCCCCGAGCGCCCGAAGTAGCGGGCGGCCTACGGCGGGAGAGGTCTCGGGGATCCGCGGCACAGGCCGCGGTTGGAAACGCACCGTTCACTCGGTTGTTGCTACTGTGTCGTCTCGGGGGTAGTCTGCCGCCTCAGTACCTGCACCGAATCGACATGGAGGCATTCGGTCCGTGGCCAGCCGCTTCAAGCAACTGCTTCTCGGCGATGCGCTCCACAACGAGGAGTTCGCGCACCAGCGCCTTCGCAACCCCATCGCCCTAGCGGTCTTCGCAAGCGACGCATTGTCGTCCACGGCGTACGCCACGGGCGAGATCCTGATCGTACTGGTTGCGGCGGGGTCCGCGGTTCTGCACCTCGCGTGGCCGATCTCGGTGGCTATCGGCATCCTGCTTCTCGTGGTCACGATCTCGTACCGCCAGACCATCAAGGCGTATCCCGGTGGAGGCGGTGCGTACATCGTCTCGAAGGAGAACTTGGGTACGTACCCCGGGCTCACTGCGGGCGCGGCCCTGCTCGTCGACTACGTACTGACGGTTGCGGTGTCCATCTCGGCGGGCACCGCTGCTATCACCTCAGCGTGGCCAGTGCTGAGACCGTTCACCGTGGAGATCGCGCTCGTATTCCTCACGCTCCTCGCGATCGCGAACCTTCGAGGCGTGAAGGAATCGGGTGCGCTGTTCGCCGTGCCGACCTACGGCTTCGTCGTCTCGATGTTCGTCTTGCTCGGCGTGGCGTACTACAAGATGTTCCTGGGAGGCGGACTCGTGGTGGCCAGCGCCGAGGAGGTCATCAAGCCGATCCAGGGGCTGACCCTCTTCCTGGTTCTGCGCGCGTTCTCCTCGGGGTGCGCGGCGATGACCGGTGTCGAGGCGATCGCGAATGGCACCCAAGCGTTCAAGAAGCCCGAGGCAACGAACGCGCGCATGACCATGGCGTGGATGGCGGGGCTCCTCGGCACGATGTTCCTCGGCCTGTCCGGCATCGCCGTGCTCACCAAGATGAACCCCAGCGAGACCGAGACGGTCATTAGCCAGATCGCGCGCGCGACCTTCGGCGGGCCGAGCGGCGTCGGTTTCATGTACTACTTCGTCAGCATCGCGACCATGGCGATCCTCATCGTCGCTGCGAACACCTCGTATGCGGACTTCCCGCGTCTCGCATCGTTCATCGCCAGCGACGACTTCATGCCGCACCAGTTCAAGGATCGCGGGTATCGGCTGGTGCACACCACGGGCATCGTGGTTCTGACCACGGCGGCGGGCCTGCTGCTCGTCGTGTTCGGCGGCGACACCACCCGGCTGATCCCGCTCTACGCCATCGGCGTCTTCACGTCGTTCACGCTGTCGCAGTCGGGCATGGTCGTGCACTGGTGGAAGTACCGCGAGGCAGGCTGGCACTGGAGCATCGCGGTCAACGCGTTCGGCGCGGTCTCCACCTTCTTCGTGACGCTGATCGTCGCGACAACGAAGTTCACGAGTGGCGCGTGGATCGTGCTCATCATCATCCCGGTCCTGATCGCGATGTTCCTCTACGTCGAACGTCACTACGCCGTCGTTCGAGAGAAGCTGAAGCTCGATCCTGACGAGCAGCTCGACGTGAACTGGCAGTCCTACAACAAGATCCACAACCACGTCATCGTGCTCGTGAAGAACGTGGACCGCCGCCTCCTGCGCGCGCTGCGCTACGCTCGCTCGCTCAAGGCCGACACGATCGAGGGACTCTTCATCGACGTCGAGGGCACCGACACTGCCCGAGTGAAGAAGGCGTGGGACGAGGCGGGCTTCGGCATACGGCTCACCATCGTCGACTCGCCGTACCGGGAGATCATCCAGCCGATCCGCAACTACGTGCGCAACATCCCCAAGCCGACGCCTGACCACGTCGTGACGGTGGTCCTGCCGGAGTTCGTCCCGCAGTCATCTACCGACTACGTGCTCCACGACCAGACGTCGTTCTGGATCAAGTCGACGCTGTTCATGGAGCCCGGGGTGATCCTCGCCGACGTCCCGTTCCACCTCGGCTACGACGACAGGCAGGCCGAGCCGATCACGCCCGAGGGTCTGCGGGACTCGGTCCGGGTGTGCGAAATCGCCGAGGCGGACTTGCGCGCGGACGTCGGGAAACTCGGCGACGAGGCAGCGCAAGCGGAGAAGTAGTCCAAGCTCCCCGGATACTTCGCTGCCTACTGACCCATCGCGACGCCGAGCACGTCGCAGACCTCAGGTCCGCACGAACCGTCGGACAGCATCAGCAGCTGGTCGCCGGCTTGAAGCAGGGTGTCGCCGCGGGCTACCGTCACCCCGCTCGCGCCGATGATCGCCATGACCTGCGCCTTGCTCGGCAGGTTCAGCTCGGCGAGACGCTTTCCTACCGCCGGGGAGTCCGCGGGAAGCGTGACCTCCTGGATCGAGGTGTTGTCGGCCTGCAGCTTGAGCAGGGTGATGAGGTCGCCCAGGCCCACCTGCTTCTCCACGAGGCCGTACATGATCTGGGAGGAGGAGACGGGAATGTCGACGCCCCACTCCTTCGTGAACAGCCACTCGTTGCCGGGGAAGTTCACGCGCGCGAACACCGTCTTGACCCGGTATATCTTCGCGAGCATCGAGACGACGAGATTGTCCTCGTCATCTCCGGTCGCGGCGATGAGCAGGTCAGCATCCTCGACGTGCGCCCGGTCCAGAACCGCCGGCTCGCACGCGTCGCCCTCGATGATGTCCAGGTCGGGGAGCATCGAGCGGACGACATCCACGCGCTCGCCGCGCTGCTCGATGAGGGCCACGTCGTGCTTCTGATACAGGTGGCTCGCGAGGAACAACCCCATCTTGCCCGCTCCGATGATCACCACACGCATGGGGTTCCTCCTACTCCTCGACGCCGAGGTAGGCCGTCAGGTCGTCGAGGCAGTCGCGCACGATATCGATGTACAGGTGGTCGCCGAGCTCGATTGCGAAGTCGCCAGGCGGGATCATCGCGATGCCGTTGCGAGAGACGACGGCGACACGCACGCAGCACGCCTGACCGAGCTCGCTGATCGTCTTGCCGGCGATGCGGGGGCCCGCGATCAGGTCCATGAGCGCGACCTCGCCCCCCCCGTAGGCGTGGACGGTGCGCAGCTCCGGCTGAAGCAGCATTGCCAAGAGCACCGAGCTCGCCCACTGGACGCTCGAAACAGTGGGGATGCCCAGCTCCTCGTAGAGCACCGCTCGGCGGGGGTCGTAGATACGCGCCACGACGTGCGGCACGTTGAAGCGCTCGCGCGCGGCGCGCGCCGCGATGATGTTGCTGTTGTCGCCGCTGGTCACCGCAGCGTACGAATCGGCCTTCTCGATGCCCGCCTTGATCATTGTGTCGCGGTCGAAGACCTCGCCGACGAGCTTGCGCCCTCTGATCTCCTGGCCGTACTCCTCGAAGACCTCCGGGTTGCGGTCGATGACGGCCACACTGTGGCCGTCGCGCTCGAGCATGTGGGCCAGGAACCGTCCGGTTCGGCCGTAGCCGCCGATGACGACGTGCATGCGTTCTCCCTCGTACGTTCGGCCTGGGCGTACCGCCGAGGCATCGAGACTGCGCATCACTATAGCGATATCGTGTTTCGTGCTGGTGACTCGGCGTCGCGCCGTGATGGTCGTCCGCGTGGTCTGCGCCGCGCCCCCACAACAAGAGCTTCCCCCACTGCTCGCCACTTTTCGTTCGGAGGACCATGCGAGTCCACGTCATCACCCACGTTCCCTTCGAGGGACCCGCCGCTGTGGGATCGTGGGCGCAGTCTCGCGGTCACGACCTCGCCGAGACGGCCTCGGTTACCGAGGAGTACCCCGACCTTTCAGCCGTCGACCTGCTCGTCGTCATGGGTGGCCCGATGAACGCCGACGATGAGGTCGCGAGTCCCTGGCTTACAACCGAGAAGCGTCTCGTCGCCGGGGTCCTTGCGGACGGTGCCGCCGTGGTGGGCGTGTGCCTCGGCGCGCAGATCCTCGCCGACGTGCTCGGCGGGCACGTGAAGCGCAACCCGCAGCGCGAGATCGGGTGGTACGAGGTGCAGCTCACCGATGTGGGGCGGGCGGAACCCGTGCTCGCGGGGCTGCCCGAGGTCTTCGTGTGCGGCCACTGGCATGGCGATACGTTCGACCTGCCCCCCGGCGTCGAGACGAGTGCGTCGAGCGACGCGTGCACCAACCAGCTGTTCGTCGCCGGCGACGGTCGGGCGCTGGGCATTCAGTTCCATCTCGAGTGGGACGAGGAGGGGCTTTCGGACCTCGTTGCCGCGTGCGACGATGAGCTGGTCGGTGGCGGTGACTACGTCGAGTCGGCCGAGGGGCTCCTGCAGGGGGTCGTTGAGCACGGCGGGGAATGCCGTGAGCTCCTCTATCGGCTCCTCGATGCGGTCTCCGGCAACACGCGCCGGTCCATCTCGGGTACCTAGGTTCCAAGGAAGGACCGCACGCCGAGAAGGAAGAGGGAGCGATGTATCAGACCTATCCGAACGGCGATCAGCTTGGAGCCGCCCTAGGG
>CAYHCN010000077.1:0-7210 GCA_964354945.1 uncultured Eubacteriales bacterium | reverse complement strand
CGCTGGCCGGCATGGCACCCGCCTCACCGACGGCGAGCTTCTCGGTGAGCTTGAGGAAGTCGAGACACGTGCCACACGCCTTGATAGCAACGCCGTTCTCGGCAAGTAGGCGGAGGTCGTCGAGCACCTCGGAGCCCTCGCAGGCGAGACGAACGCCCTCGTTCATCATCATGATCGCCGAGGGCCTGTTCTCGTCCCGAGCGAGCGAGTATACGAGGTTGCGCATGAGCAGTCGGCCGAGCTCGTCGTCGCCGCGGCCGATACGGTCGGTGAGGATAAGCACTCGCTTCGCCATGTCCGCCCTTTCCGTTATGGGTTCGCGGACGATTCTAGCGCGAGCGGCTCCCCGCGGGCGGATCGGGTGGAGAGCTCGAGCACGAACACCGTGTGCCCCGGGCTCGTCGAGACAAGGACCCGATCGCTCAGCTGGAGCATGATGGTGAACCCCATCCCGAGCGTCGAGGCGGTCGAGAAGCCGTCGACGAGGGCAGCTTTCGGCAGGGTGCGGAAGTCGATGCCCGGACCGCTGTCGGCCACCCACAACTGGAGCTTCGAATCGCGCAGGTACACCGCGTATTCACCGCAGCCGGCGTGCTTGACCGCGTTGTTCAGCGCTTCGCCGAGGGGGTTCTGCAGCGCGGGCAGCGAAGCCATGTCGGGGTATCGAGCGGCGACGGCATCTCGAACCGCGCGGCGGGCCGGCCCGATTTCCCCGGCGGAGCGAACCTCCCCCACCCTGCTGATGCGCTCGCCAAGCTCGCGCCCGAGCTCGTCTTCGGAGAGCAGCAGCAGCTTGCCACCCGTGGCCGCATCGAGGACGTCGACGTAGGCATCGCGGATCCACTCATCCTTGGCGCGGAGCGCTTCTTGTGCCTTGCGCATCTCGGTGATGTCCATGGCAGCTACTGCCCAGAGGTCGACTTCGACCGGGTAGGCCGAAATCAGCTCGTCAACAGCGTCGTTCTCGGCCGAGTACTCGCCCCTGACAGGCTCGCCGCGCTCCAGACCGTCCTTCACGATGTCGAAGTAGGCCCGCATCCGGTCGCTGTGGCCGCCGTCGCTCATTCGCTGCCCGTGCATGCCCGAACGGGTGACGCTCTGCCGTTGTGCCTGCGTGGGATTCACGTCCTCGACGACGAGGTCCTCCAACTCGCCTTCGTCGCTGCGAACGACCCGCAACAGCGTGAGGCCCTCGGTGGCGTGCTCGAACAGCCGGGCGTGCCGCTCTTCTGAGGTATAGAGCCGGTTGAGGTGGCGGGACGCCACGAAGTACAGGATCGTCGCGGTCACGAGAACGAAAGCCTCGCCTTTGATCGCGCCGATGAACAGCGCGACGTCCTTCGGCAGGTCGAGCCCGGAAAGGACGCGATCAGAGAAGCCGACCCAAAGCCCGGCGATCACACCGTAGACGACGGCGAGCCTGAGGCCGTCAGCGCGTGCGCGTGCGCGACCCTCCTGCTCGGGGGTAGCGCGGCCTAACCGCAACTGTTGTGGAACCCGCACGCTCGTCCTTCGCAGCCGTCAACCGCCGATGCAGAGGTTGTACCCCTGCTAGTGCGCGGTAGCGGGCGCGGGCGCCGTGCCCGCCTTGAAAGACCACGTGTAGCGGACGCCGCTGTTCAGCACGCTGACCGTGTAGGTCTTGCCGCTGACGAGCGGGCTCTTCGGCACGATGTAGACGGCGTTGCTCTGGGCCAGAATGAGCCGCCCGGTCGACTGCAGCGAAGTGTTGGAGTTGCGGTAGTTGGTCGGCGCGACCATCTTGCACGGCAGGAACGTCGAGCCGACACGGAAGCCGTACGACGTCACGCTGGGCGCTTTGGCGAACTGGACGATGATGGGCGGACCGCTCGGCGCAGCGTAGCCGGTGCCGGAGAGCGGGTTGGGCGACTCGCCCCCGGAGTAGCGCAGGAACGGCGTCGTGGAACCGGGACCCGGCCATTTCACGGGATAGGTGGCCCCAGCCGTCGAGACAACCCCGCTGCGGATGTTCAGCGCCGCCGAGTCGGGTTTGCCGCTGTACTTGAACAGGCCCCATCCCACGGACTTCAGTCTTGGGTTGAGCATCCCGAGCGAGTGGAACGGGCCCACGGACCACATATCGATGGCCCGCGTACCGGTGCCGAGCGCCCCCGAGGGGCTGGCCATCGCGAGGTTGCTGCGCGTGCCGGCACTCGCACCCGCCCACGTGTACCACTTGTTCGACTTCGACTCGGTGTGGGTGATCACGCCGTTCATGGTCATGTAGCGGGAGTGGTACCAGCATCCCGAGCTCCACGACGAGTTCGCGCTCACCGAAGGAAGCAGCGACATCGAGCGGACCGCGTTCAGCCGGGCCTGCCATGCGGGCTCGGCGGCGACGGCGGTGGGCACGGCGACTGCCAGCGAGACCGCAAGCGCGATCAGCGCGACGCAGCAGAACAGAGCGACGGGGCGGCGTGTGCGGTGAAGCCTCATCCGTGGATCCCTCCGCGTGGGTTTCATCGGCAGGTCGGCCGGAGAGGTCAAGGGCGGGTCGAGTCCGAGGCAATCTAACACGTAGCGGCCGCAGCTGAACAGTCAAGAACTTCCATCGCCCGCGCCCCCCAGGCGTCCACCGCGGACTCAGGCCTCCTTCGCCTTCGTACCGGACTGCCTGTTCAGCGGCACGAGATCGTCGGGATCGAGGCGGCCGTAGCGCATGTCTGCGGTGAAGCGCTCGGCGAGAAACGCGCTTCGATCCGCGGCCATCAGGAGCACGGGCATGAGGTCGATGCCTCGCAGCTGGCCGAGCAGCCCCTTGCGGCTCGCCGACTCGCCGAACGTGCCTACGGTGTCGCGACCCGACGCACCCCCCGCGATCAGCAGCGGGACGCCCTCGCCGGAGTGGTACAGCGGCCCCGACGACGGCGTCGCGTGGTCGCCGGTCACCGCGACGACCGTGTCTTCGCGGTCCCATGCCCGCCTCCGGGTGAGGTCGTTCAGGGCCTGGTCGAGAAGCTCGATGCGCTGCGCCTTGTGCTTGGGCCGCTTGCGATGCCCTGCCGAGTCGGGGACCTTCGAGTGCACGTGCACGAACTCGTAGCCCTCGTCGAACAGCTCCTCGGCGACCCGCAGACGCTGCTCGAGGTCCTCCCGCGGCTGTCCGCCGAGGAACCCCGGATCGACTTGATCGAGCCCGACGGCCTTGCCGATGCCGCCGTACAGCGGTCCGCTGGCCACCGTCGCCCCCCTGAGTCCCCACCGCTTCTCGAAGGGCTGCTGCACGCGTTGGGAGCCCGACCACTTCACGGTCACGAAGTTCGCGGGAAGCCGTCGTCCGGTTGCCGCGCCATCCTCGAGGCGCGCCTTCGACCGCAGCATCCACTCGTTGAGCACGCGGGCAGTACGCGCCGCGGCGGTCGGGTCGTCGGCCTCATCGAGTGGTTGCACGGCGATGACAGGGAAGCCGACCTCGAACGGATCGGCGTCGGTGACGTGGCGCGAAAGCGAGGGCTCCCGACCGGTGACGGCATCCGGCTGCGGCGTCAGCACGACGATGCCCTGCCACGCGCCGGTGTACACGAACCGCACTACGACGCCGTCTATCACGTCGTCGAGCTCGACGCCCTCGAACAGGTCGTCACCCTCGCGGGGATCCGGGCGCTCGGTGACCTCGAAGCGGCCGTCGTCCTCGGCGACGGTGAGGAAGTTGGCGCGAAGCGCGACCTCGCCCTCGGCCAGCTCGACTCCCTCCCCCATTGCTTCGAGCACGCCTCGGCCGGGGAAGTCCTCGGCCGGGTAGCCGAACAGCGCGAAGTGGGCCTGGAACGAGGAGGGGGCGAGCCCCGGAGCTAGCGGGTAGTGGAAGCCGTTGACGCCTTCGGCGGCAAGGAGGTCGAGGTTGGGGGTCCACGCGGCCTCGAGCGGGGTGAGACCACCGAGTTCGGGGTGCTGACGGTCGGCCAGACCGTCGAGCAACACGAGAAGGATCCTCACGAGCCCCCTTCCGGGCTACAGGATCGCCTGCGGGTGCGCCCTCAAGCCCAAGTGCACCGAGTCGAAGTACTCCAGCAGCATATCGCGTGTGGCGGTGAACTCACTCAGGCCGAAGAGCTCGATCGTCCACCACGAGCACTGCGTCGCGAGCAGCGCATCGACGACCGGCTGGATGTCCTCGATGGACGCCGGCGGCAGGTGGACGGCCTCCTCGCGACCGTACACGTGCACGTTCTCGATGCGGTCCCCGAGTTCGGCGGCGAACCGTGCTGCCGAGAACCCCGCGTCGGCGATGTCACTGGAGATGGCGTGGCCTACGTCGAAGGTAATGCCGGCGCCGCTCGAATCGACGAGCTCGAGGAAGTGCTCGGGCTGGCTCGTCATGCCCCAACGCAGGTTCTCGAGGCACACCCGCACTCCACGCTCCCGGCCGTAGTCCACCAGGTCGCCAAGCAGGTCGCACGCATGGTGGAAACGGTCGTGGGACGCGTCCTCGGGCAGCGGGAGGTGGACGGTGAGGTAGGTGCCGCCGATCTCGGCGACGTGGCCGACAGCGGCCTGCATCAGGATCAACGCCCGGCTCGCCTGACGGTCCTCGATGTGGGAAAGGTCGAAGGGCCCGAGGGGGAAGTGGAACCGCATCTCGAGCTCCGCCAGTTCGCATCTCGTCACACGAACGCGCAGCGTCTCGATCTGCTCGGGAAGATCGCCTATGCGGTGCGCATCGATTCGGAACTCGACTCCGGCATCGTCGCGCGAACCGCACAGCAGCTCGACGGCTTCGTCATTGGTGAGCAGCGTGCTGCATATGCCGAGTGTGGGCCTCATTCGACTCACGATAGGGACGGATTGTGCAGAAATCAATCGTAAGGAATTGCCATCATCTATCGCGTACCTGCGGGTAGAGCTTATGCCTCTAGAACGAGACCAGCGCCGCGAGTCCCCCAGCGGACCCGCGGCGCTGAAAGCGGATCATGAACAGCAGCCGGTTCTTGCGGTCGAGCAGGTGCCTACCTCTTCGAACTCAGTGACTGCAGGCTTTACTTCATGAGGTCCATGAGGTTGCCGAAGAACTGCTCGAACCGGCCGATCTCGTCGTTGCTCCCGTCGGGCTCGAACCGGGCGGTGAAGTCGCCACCGACAACGCGCATCGAGATGTCCTCCATGCTCGCGACCATGAGGTTGAGGCGCTTGAACACCCACAGATCGACCATCATGCCGATGAGCAGCGTGGAGACAATGAGCGTGATCGCGATGACCATGAAGGTGCGCACCATCGTAGCCTTGGCGGCGTCCGCCGAAGCGCTGATGTCCTCGACCGAGTACAGCACACCGATGGGCTGACCCTTGGCGCTGCTGATCGGATAGACGGCGTGGGCGTCGGTGCCCTTGTCGTCGTTCCACTTCACCTTCCAGTAGTCGCCTTCGCCCTTGACGCCGTTGTGGCAGGTCTGGGCGCACGCGCCGTTCTCGATGCCGACGAGCTTGCCGGTCTCGGGAACGTCGTTCGCCGTCGGCTCGAACTGCATCTCGTCGGCGAGGTCCTCATTGGTCGTGGCGACCTGCACGTAGGTGTCGCCCTCGTCGAAGTTGTTCGGCTGGTTCGACGCCTGACGTGCTTTCGCATACGCCTTGGCGTTGAGCGCCGAGCGATCGACCAGGAGCGCGTAGTCCGCGCCGGTGATGCTCTTGAGGTTCGCGATGTAGGCTTGGGCGGCCTTGGGATCGGTGAACGAACCGAGGTTCTTCGAGGCCTGCTCCTGCAGGACGTCCCAGCTCGCTCCGGTCGTCACGACGGCCTTGGTCGCCGCGACATCGAGCCCGCCAGCGTAGGACTCGTGCAGGTAGATCATGACGGCACAGATGCCCAGCATGTTGACGATGAGCACCCCCGCCAAGATCTTGGTTCGGATCGACAGATTCTTCATCGCTTGACCTCCTGTAGTACCGGCTGCACTGCTATGGCCAATAACTCGTCGGGCCGAGATCGCTCGCTCTCGGGTGACCGCTTGCCGACGGACTGGGATGGCACCCGCCGGTAACGCAGTACCGAGACTTGAGGTCGGTCGGACCGACGTAACTCTTGAGGACGATCCCTTGCAGTCCGCGGTGGCTCGTGCGGACGTAGGGGTAAGCGTCAGGCTGGACGCCATCGGTGGTGACGACGGTGCGAACGAGCAGCCTGGGCCGCTGCCACGCATGCGGGATGCGGACGTGGCAATCGATGCACTTCTCACCCTGGCGCCGCGAATCCGACGAGCTGAAGCTGGCGTGGAAGACGTGGTCCGCATGTACTGCGTTGCCGCCGGGCTTCACGCTCGGGGAGACGCTGGACTCCATGTTGTGGCACTTCATGCACACGACCCGGTCCGTGCCAGTTGCGCGGAACTGGTTCTTGTCGGCGGTCGGGTTCGCGTACTCGCTCTGGCTGTAGGCCGGGTCGATGCCGACGTGGACCGACGAACCGTGAGGACCGACCATGGCGGCGGGAATGGTGTGGCAGTCGTCGCACCGGATGGTGATGTGGCTGATCGACTCGGGCGTGGACACGGTAGAGGTGCCAAAGACGCTCGCCTTCAGCCACGCTGTGGCGCCGCTGTTGGCGGGAAGGTCCCACGCATAGGTGGTGCCGCTGACGTCGAACGACTCGAGCGGGAAGCGCTGAGTTGCGCTCGTGGAGCCGACGACGTCTGCCGGCAGAACATTGTGGCCGCCGCCGGTGGTCGCCTCGAAGGCGGCCTTCCACTCGTCGAACGGGTCAGCCCACACCTTGCCCTTGGGCAGCGGGTTGTCGGCGGTGATCTGCTTGTGCGGTGACGCGACGGCGCCCGGGCCGTCGGTCGAGGTGCCGCTCACGTGGCATGCGACGCACCGCTTGTCGCCTCTGCCGATCGCCGAGACGACCGCCTTGCTCGTAGCGTACGCGTTGGCCGCAGGGTCGCCTGTGTCGCCATGGCAGACGACGCAGTAGCCGCTGCCGCCGCCGTCGAGCGTGCCCGCTTCGAGCTCGCGCTTGTGCTCCCCCACGAGGCTCGAGGAATGGCAGCCGACGCAGCCGACGTTCTCGCCGGGGCCGTAGATGATGCCGTTCACCAGGCCGCTCATGTTGCTCGAGTGGTCGACCTGCTTGCCGGTGTCGAGGTCGTAGTGCTTGCCCGCGAAACCGGCGTGGCAGCTCGTCGCGGCGTCGGTCCCGCCGCAACTCATGATCTGGTGGCCGCGGATGTCGCCCTCGGAGCTGTGGCACCCGTCG
>CAYHCN010000076.1:0-7237 GCA_964354945.1 uncultured Eubacteriales bacterium | reverse complement strand
GCCCGCACATCGATGTGGGCCTCGGTGATCGTGGCCCCCTTGGGGATGCTCACGCCGGTGAAACGCATGCCGATGTCCTCGGACGACGCGCCACTGTTCTTGCCGACGTTCAGCGACATCTCCGCCGTGTTCAGCGTGGCGTCGCCGGTCTCGTAGCCGTCGTCGGTCGCGGCTGCGATCGCGTAGGTCACCGTCGTCGGCGCTGCGTGGGCCACGCTGACCGGTCCCACTGCCATCGCAATGAGCAAGACCGCCAGCGGCCCTCTAATCCACCTGGTGACTTTCATAACCGCACGTCACCTCTCTTTCCCCCGTGCGGGACAAGACCCGTCAGGACGCGACCTCCACTGCGAGCGGAGGCTCGTCACAGTCAAGTACCGATCCATACGCGGTGCGCATCAGCTCGACCGCTGATGCCCGCGAATGATGCCGTCGTACGTACTCCAACCCACTGTCCGACAACCGCCGGGCGATGCCCGGGTTATCGAGAATGCGACGCACCGCCCGTGCGAACTGCTCGGCACCGTCGGCCACGAGCAGAGCGCGCCCCGCCTCGGACTCCAAACCCCTAGCGCCAGCCGTCGTGGTGACCACGGGAAGCCCCGCAGACATCGCGTCGAGCAGCTTGATGCGCACGCCACCGCCGCTCGTGAACGGGGCGATGAAGACGTCGGTGGCGCGGTAGACCTCGGCGAGGTCCTCCACGTAGCCGAGCGGTTCGACCCCGGCCTGGGTGAGGTCGGCTTCGAGGGCTTGCGACACCCCGCCACCGACGACGAGGACGCGCGGGTCGGTGCCCGCCGAGCGGATCAGCGGCAGCACCTCGTCAGCGAAGAAGCGCACCGCTTCCTCGTTGGGGAGCCACGACATCTGGCCCACGAACGTGAGGGTGGGATGCGTGCCGATGCGCCCGGAGCGATTCCGGACCCCGTCGGCGTGTGGCAGCTCGACGACAGGCGGCACGACGCAGGTCGGCGCGCCCGCCTCCGCGGTCAGCGTCTCTATCGCGTCGCGGTCCTCCTCGCTGATCAGGAAGACGAGATCGACGCCGCTCGCGGTCTCGCGCTCGAAGGTCCGCGTGCGCAGCGCCTCGACGTACGCGATGGGGGTCAGCACCCCGAAGGAGCGGCTCGAGCAGTGCTCGAGCAGCAGCTGGGATTCGATGTTGTGCTCGTCGAGCACGACGCGGCATGGGCCGGTCGCGAGCGACGCCACGAACTCGGCATACGGCGCGGTGGCCAGCTCGACGTGGACGACGTCGACATGGACGCCGCGCAGGGCCTCGGCCAGCCGCTCCTCCATCGCCGCCGAGCGGAACTTCGCGACCTTGTACGGAAGCCCTCGCGACATCCCCGAAAGAAACGCGCGGGCAAGCTTGGCCGGATCGCGTCGGATGTGGATGTCGTGAGCCACCGGCGGCAACACGCTTGCGGTTGCGGGCAGCTCGGCGCCGAGCTCGGTAGCGCGGTCGTCGATGCCAGGCGGCTCGGCGAGACAGATGACGGTGACGCGGGCGAATCCGGCGATCGCCCGGAGGTTCTCGAAGGCGCGGATGCGGAAGCCCGAATCGAGGGGCCACGGCAGGTCGGTACCGATCCACACCACGTGGGGCACGTCATCGGCTTGGCGGCGGGCGATCACGTCGGTCACGATGCCCACCTCCCCGAGTGCACCTGGCGCGGGGCGGGCAGCAGCTGCACGTCGGTGTAGCCGTCGTGCGTTGCCACCGTTCGCGCGAACTCGTCGAGTACCGCCGAGCCGAGTTCGGAGGGCTGCACGATCGCTTCGCCGGCGAGCACCGCCCACGCCTCCTCGGCGCGGACCTCCCACGAGTTGCACGCCGCCGTCGCGCAGCGGCGGGCCACAGCATCCGGATCGCCGTCGGCGAGCGCGGTTTGGACCTGTGCGACATACGCCTCGGCTGTGTCGGCGATCAGCACGCCATCGACGGTGCTCGCCTCAGGCAGTGGCGTTGAGACGACGGGCTTGCCGGCGGCGAGGTACTCGTAGAGCTTGATAGGGTTCGTGTCCTCGGTCAGCCCGTTGAGCTTGAAGGGGATGACCGCGACATCGAACGCCTCGAGATAGGCGGGGACTTCGTGGTAGGGGCGCGGCCCCGTGAGATGTACGTTGGGCACGCCGTCGAGCAGCGCAAGCGCCGAGGAGTCGCCGGAGATCGCGCCAGAGAACGCAGGGCCGACGAGCACGAACGACCAGCCCGGTCGCAACCGGGCGGCGTCGCGGATGAGTTCGAGATCGACCCACTCGGCGATGGCGCCGATGTAGCCGACCAACGGCCCCGGCAACCTCGCGATGTCGGAGGGCCTCGCGCGGCCCGCGGGAGTGAAGTGGGCGACGTCGGCGGCATTGCGGAGCATCGAGACCTTGCCGCGCGCCACGTCGGCCTTCGATGCGTATAGGCCCTCGGCGGAGCAGAAGACCACGTCGGCCGCCGACAGGAGCGCCTCCTCGTCGCGAACGACCCGCTCCCGCCACGAGCCGTCGGTCACCGGACCGGGGAAGTCGGTCCACCGGTCGACGCAGTCGTAGACCAGCGTGTGGGCGAAGGCGTCGAGCCCGTCGAGTGCAGTGGGTTCGGAGACCCACAGCGCCGTCGAGCGCAGGCCGAGGGCGGCGATGGCGTCGCGTATGCGCTCCTCCACCGACCGCCGGGCGAACCGCTCTTCGGCCTCCTGGAGCCCCCCGGCAGCGAGCAGCCCACGGTGGTGCGCGGGTACGGCAGCGAGCGGGGTCACGACATGGACGCCCGGCGCGAGCTGGTCGGCGTGACCGCCGATCGCGCGCGACCACCGGGCACGCCCGCCGGACAGCTCGCGCAGCGGGTGGCGGGCGAGCGATGCGAAAGACGCCGCGGGCTCGACGTAGATGACGGGTGTACGCGCTGCAAGCCGGGTCATGAGCTGCTGGGGCCGCTTCACTTCGCCCCACACGTCGGGAGAGAGGCAGACGATCCCGTCGATGGCGCCAGGCAGCATGGAATTCGTCGCGGTCATGCGCCCCACACCCCTGCGATGGCGGCCCGCATCATCTGCACGTCCTCGGCAGGAAGTGCCTTGATCAGCGCGACCACGCTGAAATACACGCCCACGCCCACAGCGATGGTCAGGAAGACGTTCTCGCCGCGCATGAGCACGAGCGGCACGACCATGACCGCCGCCGCGACGAGCGCCTTGGCCGGTGTGGTCACCTTGAGCTCGCTGGTGAGGTCGCGCGGGAGGAAGCGGAAGTTCACGACCGTGACCACGAACTCCGTCACCACGGTCGTCGCCGCCGCACCGATATGTCCGTAGCGCGGGATGAGCAGCAGGTTGAGGCCGACGTTGACCACCGCGCCGATGCCGGCGGTCACCGCGAGCTTCTTCTGCCGGTCGGTCGCCACGAGCAGCTGCACGAAGGCGGCGTTGGTGTACAGGAGCGGCGTCGCGAGCGCGAGCAGGCGCAGGGAGCCCACCGAGGGCAGGAACTGCGCGCCGTAGAGCGTCTTCACGATCGGTCCGGCGAGCGTGAACATGCCCACCGCGACCGGAATGCCGATCAGCAGCAACAGGTCGAGGGCCTTCTGTGTCGCCAGCGCAAGCGAGTTGTCCTTGCGTAGCGCCATCCGGCAGAACACCGGGAAGAACGCGAACATGAATGCCTCGGGAATGAGGTTCGTCGTCTCGAACAGACGGTACGAGGCGCCATACCACCCCACCACCACCGAGCTCTTGACGAGCGACATGATGATGACGTCCACGCGGAAGTAGATCGCGCCGAGGAACACCACCGAGAAGAACGGCAGCGCTCTGACGAACAGCGGCCTGGGTCGCACCCCTTCCCAGCCTGCGTGCACGGGCGCGACGCGGGAGAGCCGCACGAACCAGAACAGGTCGAGCGCGAGCCCGATCGTCGCCGAGAGCAGCATGATGCCGGCGATGACGAGCATCCCGTACCCCGACAGCAGCGCGGCGACGCCGAGACAGGTCAGGATGGCCTTCTCGGCGATGGAGCTGATGGCGACCCAGTTGATGTGGCGCGTGGCCTGGAGCACCGCGACGAGCAGCGAGCTCATCGAGGTGATCATGATCGCGACGCCGAGGATCATCACCGCAGCGACGGTCTGGGGCGGGTAGTCGGCGATGCGCACGAACGCGTTCATGATCGCGAACGCGACGATCCACAGCCCCGCCTTGAGCAGCGCGGCATTCACAAGGTAGGCCGTGGTGTCCTCGGGTTTCTTCGAGATCTCGCGCGAGACGAGCGAGTTCAGCCCGAACTCGACCATGATCGCGAACACGCTGGTGAGCGAGATGGCGAAGTACAGCCGACCGTAGACCGCGGCGCCGAGGTAGCGCGGGAGCATGATGGTCATGACGAACGCGAACGCCCAGGTCACGACCTTCGACCCGAGTAGCACCATGCTGTTGGTGAGCACGCTCTTGGTCTGCTCGTGCACGTGCTCGGCTGTCTCCGCGCTGACGTCTACGCCCATGCCACCACCTCCTCCGACGAGGAGAGTGCGGCGTATGCCGTCGCCAGGCGTCCGGCGAGCGTCGCGGCATCGAAGCGGGCCCGGACCTGCACGACGCCTTCGGCTGCGAGCCTGGTGCGAAGAGCGCCGTCCTCGATGCCGCGGACGATGGCTTCGGCCAGCGAGTCGGCACTGCCGGGCGTGGCCGCAACAACGAGGTCGTTGTCGGCGAGCTCGGCGGCGAGGCCGACCGGTGTGCTCACAACGGGGATCCCGGCGGCCATCGCTTCGATGACGACCAGACCCCCCCCTTCGGCGAATGAAGCGTTCACGAACAGATCGCTCGCCGCGAGGACGTCGGGAACGTCGTCGCGCATACCGAGGAATCGGACGGACTCGGCGATGCCCCTGCTCGCAGCCTGCGCCTCGAGCGTCTCGCGCAACTCACCGTCGCCGGCAAGCGCGAGAACAGCCTCTGGGCGGGCCGCGACCACTGTCACCATCGCGGCGAGGAGCTCCTCGAGACCTTTGCCCTCGCGCAGGTGTGACACGCACGTCACGAGGAACGTGTCGCGCCCGATGCCGAGCGTATCGCGAACCTGTTCTCGCGCGTTCGGTGCGAGCGCGAAGCGGGCGGGGTCGACTCCGACGGGGATGACCACCGTCCGAGTCACCGGGATGCCCAGCGAGACGAGCTCGTCCTGCACCGCCTGCGAGACGCACACGATGCGGTCGGACATCGCCGCGACGCTGCGTAGCGTGAGCCGGTGCGAATAGCTCGCGTCGCCGGAGAGGTGGTGCTTGGTGAGCAGCACGGTCCCCACAGACGCCGTGCGGGCGCTGGCCACCGCGAGGTAGCCCGGGCGGCCGAAGTGACCGTGGACGATGCGTGGCCGCCGCGACCGGATCGCGCCGTGGATCGCGGCCGCCCCGCGCGGGGACGAATCGGCGGTGCCCGGCACCACGCTGACCTCGCCGCCGGAAGCACGCACGTCGGCAACGAAGCGCTCCGAGGCGGGCGGGTCGGGATAGACGAAGTCGGCGGTAAGCCCCTCGCCTCGGCACGCGCGGGCGAGGCACACCAGCGAGTCCTCGAAACTGCCGTATTGGACCGACCGACACCCCATGATATGGAGCGCCACAGGCTCGTCCCGCGCCGAGGGGATCCCCCGCTGCAACGACACGTCACCGGAAGGCACGGCGCACCCCCTGACGGGGATCGTCGAGCTGAGCCAGCCGTGCGAGCACGCCGACCATGACACCCAGCAGCACCATGTTGCGCGGGAAGGTCAGCTGGAGGTCGGCGTAGGACACGGTCATCTGCATGACCACGAGGGCGCCGACTGTCGCTGCGATGATCTTGTAGTAGGGATCTCTGAGTGTCCTGAACGTCGAGACTGCGTAGGCGAGGATGAACCCGCCCATCGCCCAGAACACCGCGAACCCGATCGTGCCCATCTTCGCCCACAACCAGAAGATCTCGTTGTGAGGGATGTAGGCCGCGAGGCTGAAGTCGATCTTGTCGAGCTTGCCGGCCATCTGATACGGGCGCCCGAAGCCGATCCCCACGAGGGGCGACTGCTTGATGGTCATGATGAGGTTGAACTCCTCGACCTTGCGGTACTGGTTCGACTGCTTGTCCTCGGTGCTCGCCGGGTTCGTGATCGACTTGATGGCCCGAGCCGGCTTGCCGATCGCGCCCTCGCTATTCCACCCAGCGCCGAGGACCAGCAACGTTGTGATGAGCAGCGGGATTCCGACGGCCGCAACGAGCGAGCGCTTGCTCTTGTCGGTGAGCAGCATGACCGCAAGCACGACGATCCCCAGCGCCAGCGCGACGTAGGCGGCGCGGCGGTCGGTGGCCACGAACGTGAATCCGATGATGGGCGCCGACACCAGCAGCAGCGCGAGCTTGCCCTTCGACGCTCGGTACGCAGCGAGGCCCATCAGCATCACGATGAGGACACCGAAGAACAGCGCGTCCTCGTGCCCCGTGATGGCCTGCACGCCGGACAGGTCGCCTTTGAGGATGACCGCGTAGTTGTATAGGCCCTGAAACGCCTTGAACGTGATCGCCAGAACCGCCGTCCACATGACGAGCTGCACGTCGCTGCGGTTCTGCAGGATCTGCGGCACGAGGATCGCGAGCAGGCAGAAGTACGCCAGCGCCCGCAGTTCCCACAGTGCGACGGTTGCAGACCCGCCCCGAAGCATTCCAAGGGCGAGCCACATCACCAGCGCCGCCGAGAACGCGATGATGGGCCCCATCAAGGGGTTGGGACGCCACGTGCGCTCCCGGCGGATCACGATCCGCACCAGCGTGGTCGCCACCACGGTCACGAGCATGAGCTCGAGCGCGCTGGCAACGAGCGGGCCAAAGGGCGTGATGTTCGAGAGGTTGTCGTAGAGCGGCAGGCCACGGGTGAACGGAACGAACTCGGGAGTGAAGTTCACCTGCTCTGTGACGAGTGTCAGCCCCAGGACGACAGCGACGCCGGCGATGGGGCGATACCAGGTCACGACGACGAAGGCGAGTACCGCGCAGTACAGGAACGCGAAGACGCCGGGCGGGTACGCGAACACGAGGTACGCAGCGACGATCGAGATCGCGGTCAGTGCCAGTGCGCCGCCGATCTCTCGGCTGTGAGCCTTGAGCCGGTATATCTCGACCGATGTCGCGAGTTGGTTCATCGAGGGGTCGCTTGTCGCTAGAAGCGGAAGTAGAGGTAGGCGTAGGCAAGCGAGACAACGCCCGCCGACGCGAGG
>CAYHCN010000075.1:0-7293 GCA_964354945.1 uncultured Eubacteriales bacterium | reverse complement strand
CAGTTGCTGCGCACGATCGCCGTGCGCGTCGCGGGCGCGAGCAGCGCGAGTGCGCCGCAGCGTGTCCTGCGGAAGCGCTCGGCGCCACGCACCTGGCCGGCGTATCGGGGGGTGACGGCCCGATGAGGCTCCGAGTGCCCGGTGTTCTCAGAAGTGGTAGTTCCGGTGCCAGAGTGCTCGCGGTGCTCGTCCTGGCCGTCTCGGCGAACCTGCTGGCTGCGTCGGCGGCCTTGGCGTGGTCCGGGCACGTGATCGATGCGCGCACCGGAGAACCGGTGACCGGGATCGGGTCCGCGGCATCCTCGGGTTCCTACGGCGGCTTCGGGGTTTCGGCTTCCGACGGTTCGTACGGTTGGACCGACCAGTACCCGAGAATGACCGTGTTCATGGTCGATATGGGTGCCGCGTACCGCCCCGCCTTCTACCACGCCACGCCGCTCGATGCAGGAGCGTCCGTTTTCGACAACCAGACATCCTCCAACTCGATCGATCTGTACCTGGATCGCATCGGAACCGGCGCGATCTCGGGTAGGGTGCGAGATCACCTGGGCCGACCGGTCTGGTGTGCGCAGGTGCGTGCCTACCGAGAAGTCCCCAACCATGGCGTGTGGGATGCGGTGGACGTCACCACGATCACCGGGCGCCGAGGCGAGTTCTCGGTGTCGAGGCTCGACGACGGGGTCTACCACCTCGGTGTCGCTCGGGACCTCTCCAGCCCCGTTCTCGACTGGTTCGGCGGCACCAGCGTCGAGAACGCCGCCAACATCACCGTGAAGGCCGGGGAAGTCACTGGTCCGACCGTGGTCACCCTCGGCTATTCGCCCGTCGCGCATTCACTGCCCCCGGCCATCGCGAGTCCGTATCCCGAGACGCTCGAGTACATGAGCGTGAACGGCCAGACCATCGACGCCGAGACGGGCAGAGGTGTGCCGGTGCCCATGGGGTGCTGGTGGTTCAGCGGCGGCTTCGGCAGCGATGCCGACGGCAACTACAGCGTGGCGACGTACCGGCGTGCGAACACCAGCACGTGGACGAGCTGGTTGTCGGCCCCCGACTACCTTCCGGCCGTTTGGGACGGTCAGGTGAACTTGGACTACGTGCAGACCTTCTTCGTGGGTGACACCCCCGAGTACGGGCTCACGCTCGTGCTCAACAAGCTGAGGCCCTACACCATCTCGGGCACGCTCCGGTGGCCCGATGGGGCGCCCGTGGCCTCGCAGCGGGTGATGGTGCTCTACTACGCTCCGAAGCTCGACATCTGGGACCCGGTCGAAGTACTCGTGACGACCGACGCCGAGGGCGCGTTCACCGCGCGCGACCTCGATGCAGGGCGGTACCGTTTTGGTCTGCCCGCACCGGACGGCAACCCGATTGGTCAGATCGCGGCTTCGGCGTCAGGGGAACCGGCGGAGATCGAGATCTCCCCGGGCGACCATAGCATCGGAGACATCACCGTTCATGAGACGGCCGTGGCGGTCACGCTCGCAAGGAGCGCGGCGAAGGTCCCCTACAACGGGAGTGTCACGGTCACGGGCACGGTCGCCGAGTCGGGCGCGCACGGTCGGCCCCTCGACGGCGTGACAGTCGCGCTCGAGGTGTCCAGCGATGCCGCCACGTGGCGACCGTGGCGCACCGTCACGAGCACCGCTGGGACCTTCAGCACGGTGCTCACGGGCATCCGGCAGAAGACCTGGATTCGTGCGAGATTCGTGCCTGCGACCGCCGACGATCACGTTGCCGCGACTTCGAACTCGGTGGACGTGGTCTCCTACGCCTCGCTCACCGTCCCGGTAGCGCCGACCATCATGTACTACGCGAAGACCTACGGCCTGTACGGGTACCTGAACCCCGCACATACGAACGCGACCTACCCGGTCACGGTCTACTGCGAACGCTACGAATCGGGGAAGTGGGTGCCCAGGCGAACCATCAGGGCGAAGGCCGCGGGCAACTCGGCGAACGGGACGAAGTACACTGCTTCGCTGAAGCTTCCGTCACGGGGACGCTGGCGGCTTCGGGCGTTCCACGAAGACGGCGGGCATCTGGCCACCTACTCGGCGTGGAGGTATGCGACGGTCAAGTAGTCCCGGAACGCAACGGTCCGTCGCCGTCTGGCGTCTTGCCGCTACTCCGCTCCGTCTTGCCTCTCGTTGCGACGGCGCTCGGCGTTGTCGAGGATACGGCTGATGACGAGATAGCCGACGGCCATCACGGCGACGAAGACTGCGATCGCCACGACCGTCAGAAGGGCACTCGTCATCGTTGGTTCCTCTCACCGTCTGTCCGAGCCGCGAGCAGCTCGTCGCGTCTGCGTACCTACATGATTGCACACACCATCGCCCGCGGAGCGCGAATGCCCTCCGTCAAGCGTGGCGAGTGGCGCGAGCTGCCGAGGACCGGCCGGGTGGGTGCCGGGCGGACCGCGGACTGTCTGAGCAGGCGGCCTTTGCGGTCCGCCCCTACGCGCGGACTAGCAGATCCTCGGGAGCTGCTCGCCGACGAGCATGTCCATGATTCTCGTCGCGCCAAAGGCGGTGTGCACGTAGACCTTGCCCGCAGGGCCCTCGGCGACGTCACCGATGATGGCCGCGTTCTCGCCGTAGGGCGAGTCCTTCATGGCGGCCAACGCGGCCTCGGCCTGCTCGGCAGGAACGACGGCGACCATCTTGCCCTCGTTTGCCACTTGGAAGACGTCGTAGCCGAGCATCTCGGACGCACCACGGACCTGCCCGTTCACGGGGACGGCAGTCTCGACTACCGTGATCGAGACGCCCGAGGCGGTGGCGAGTTCGTTGAGTGTCGAGGAGAGGCCACCCCGGGTGGGGTCGCGGAAGCAGCGCACGTCCGGAGCCGCCGCGAGAACGTTGGCGATGAGCTTGTTGAGTGGCGCGGCGTCGGTCTCGATGTCGGTCTCGAACTGCAGGCCCTCGCGGATCGAGACGATGGCGATGCCATGGTCGCCGATGGTGCCGGAGATGAGCACCTTGTCGCCAGGCTTGCAGTGGTGGCCGGAGAGATCGAGCCCCTCGGGCAGCGCGCCCACGCCGGCGGTGTTGATGAAGATGCCGTCGCCGTGGCCCTTCTCGACGACCTTGGTGTCGCCGGTGACGATCCGTACACCCGCTTCGCGTGCGGCGTCGCGCATCGAAGCGAGGATCCGCTTGAGGTCGGAGATGGGGAAGCCCTCTTCGAGGACGAAGCCGACCGAGAGGTACAAGGGAGTAGCCCCGCTCGTGGCAACGTCGTTCACGGTGCCGCACACGGCGAGCCGGCCGATGTCGCCGCCGGGGAAGAACACCGGGTGGACGACGTAGGTGTCGGTCGAGAACGCCAGGCGCGTGCCGGGGAAGGGAACAGCCGCGGCGTCGTCTTCGCGGCGGAGAACCTCGTCGCCGAACTCCTCGATGAACACCTCGTCGACGAGCTCGTGCATCATCGTGCCACCGGACCCGTGCGCAAGCAGGACGTACTCCTGGCGCATGTGCGCCTCCTTGCCTCGAAGAAGAACGGACACCCGCAGGTGCCCGCTCACAGTAGCCGATAGGTTCCCGCTACGCGGTCTTCCCGTAGTCGGTGTAGCGGTAGTACGCTGCGCAACTTCCCTCGCTCGAGACCATGCACGGTCCGATGGGGTGCTCGGGCGTGCACCCGCGAGCGAAGAGCTTGCACTCGAACGGCAGCACCACGCCGCGCAGGACGTCGCCACACTGGCAGCCCTTGATCTCCTTGACCTCGGGCGGAGTCACCGGCACGCGCTTGCTCGCGTCGTAGTGAGCGAACTCATCGCGGATCGCCAGGCCGGTGTCGGGGATCACGCCGATGCCGCGCCAGTCAGCATCCACCGGCACGAACACCTGATCCATCATCTTGCGTGCCGCGACGTTGCCCTCAGGCGCGACGGCGCGGTGATACGCGATCTCGACTTCCGAGCGGCCCTCGGCAAGCTGTGCCAGCAGCATGTAGATGCCCTGCAGCATATCGACGGGCTCGAAGCCGGTGATGACGCTCGGCACGCCGTACTCCTCGGCAAGGAAGCGGTAGGGCTCCAAGCCGATGATCGTGGAGACGTGGCCGGGCAGGATGAACGCGTTGATCTTGACGTCGGGGTCGTTCACGAGCGCGCGGAGCGCCTCGGGGACCGTCTTGTGTGCCGAGTACACCGAGAAGTTGTCGATGCCCTCGGCCTTGGCACGAAGGATCGTCGCGGCAATGGCGGGCACGGTGGTTTCGAAGCCGACGCCCACGAAGACGACGTGCTTGTCGGGCTCGTTCTTCGCCATCTCCAGCGCGTCGAGCGTCGAGTACACGATGCGGATGTCGCGGCCCTCGGCCTTCTCCTTTGAAAGCGAAGAGTAGCTGCCGGGCACCTTCATCATGTCGCCGAACGTGGTGATCACGACGTTTGGCTGGCGCCCCATCTCTATGACTGTGTCGATGTCCTGGTTCGCGGTGACGCAGACGGGGCATCCGGGGCCGGAGAGGAGCTTCACGTTCTCGGGCATCACGCCGCGCAGGCCGTTCTTGGCGATGGACACGGTGTGCGTGCCGCACACCTCCATGAGCTTCGCTTCGCCGGGCAGCTGCGCTGCCGTGTTCTGGATAGCGTCGATCAGCCGACGGGCGACCGCCGGATCGCGGAAGGCTGAAAGGTCCATAGACCTACGCGCCCTCTACGAGCTCGCCGAGTTCCTGTTCCTGGAACATCGGGATCTGCATCAGCAGATCGAGGGTCTCCTTGGCGTCCTCCTCGGACACCACCTGCAGAGAGAACCCTGCGTGGACCAGAACGTAGTCATCGGTGGTCGCTTCGGGGGTCATGTCCAGGGACACCGTGCGCTGTACGCCCATGATGTCGACCCGTGCCATGTTGTTCTCGAGCTTCTCGATGACCTTTGCCGGGATGGCGAGACACATATCGCGAAGACCTCCCTGATGAGGCTCTAGTAGGACGCAGCTACCTCAAGCATCAAATCTCGTGCCGCCGCGCCCAGGCTGAAACAGCCTGACCGAACGATACAGCGCCGTCGTTCATGGGCAACTTGACATGCGTCAAGGGGTCGAGACCCTCGGCTGCCAGCTCCTTCATGGCCTGGCCGAGGACGATCCGGTTCATGAACACGCCTCCGGCGAGGGCCACATGACGGGTGCCGACCGCCGTGGACGCCTTCGACGCAACGGCAACTATACTGCGCGCTACTGCACGGTGGAATCGCATCGCCACGACGCCCGGTGAGATGCCCGCCGAGAGGTCGTCCAGCGCCGCCGAAAGGACTGGAGCAGGGTCGAGCACGAGCGCGGCGCCGCCACGGGCGTCGCTCCCTCCGCTGCGGAGATCGAACTCGTAGGCACCCTCGGCCGCGAGGTCCGCCGAGGCTTCGAGCAGGATGGCGGCCTCGCCTTCGTAGCGCGCATCGTCGGCGACGCCGGCGATGGCGGCGACTGCGTCGAACAGCCGGCCCATCGACGAGGTTGGTGGCGAGTTCACGCCCCGCTCGATCATCCGCAGCAGCAGCGCTTCCTCGCCTTCGGCGAGACGCTCGCGGAGCGGCGCGGCACCGGGGTGCTCAAGCAGGTCGAATGCGTGGAGGGTCGCGACAGCCATGCGGGCCGGACGTCGGATCGCCGCCGCGCCGCCCACGAGCGGCACCTCTGCGAGGTGCGCGAAGCGCTCGAAGCCCGCCCAGTCGCCGACGAGGACCTCGCCTCCCCAGATGTGGCCGTCGGTGCCGTACCCGGTGCCGTCGAACGCCACGCCGATGACCGGCGTGTCGATGCCGTGCTCGCCGGTGACCGAAACGATGTGGGCGTGGTGATGCTGCACGCCGACCTTCGGAAGGTCGAGTCCGAGTGCCCACTTCGTCGAGAGGTACTCGGGGTGCAGGTCGTAGGCGACGATCTTCGGATCGATGCGGAACAGGCGCTCGTACAGCTCGAGCGTGCGCTCGTAGGCGTCGAGGGTCTCGGCGTTCTCCAGGTCGCCGATGTGCTGCGACACGAATGCGTAGCGGCCGGTCAGCAGGGTGAACGTGTTCTTCTGCTCGCTGCCCGCCGCCAGGATGTCGGTGTCGGTCTCGAAGGCCAGGTGGAGGGGGAACGGGGCGTAGCCGCGCGCGCGGCGCACCAGCTCGGTGCGACCCTCGACCACCCGCACGACGCTGTCGTCATAGCGCGAGTAGATGTCCCGGTCGTGCAGCAGGAACGCATCCGCGATGTCGCCGAGCCTGTTCATCGCCTCGGCGTTGCCGGTGACGATGGGCTCTTCGGAAAGGTTGCCGCTGGTCATCACGAGGGGCCGGTCGACCTCGGCGAGCAGCAGGTGGTGCAGCGGGGTGTACGGGAGCATGACGCCGACCTCGGTGAGCTGCTCGGCAACGCTCCAGGCGAGTGAGTCACCGTGTGCGCCGCCGTACGCAGGCCGCCGCAGCAGCACGATGGGACGCACCGAGCCGGTCAGCAACTCCTCTTCCTCGTGCCCGACCTTGCCGAGCGCCTTGGCGGTCTCAAGGTCGCGCACCATCACCGCTAGAGGCTTTCCCCAGCGGCGCTTGCGCTCCCTCAGCCGGCGCACGGCGGCCTCGTTGGTCGCATCGCAGGCGAGGTGGAAGCCGCCGAGCCCCTTCATCGCGACGATGCACCCGGCGCGAAGCAGCCCGGCGACGGCCGAGATGATCGCATCGGAGCGCTCGAGCTCGGACATCCGATCGCGGTGCGGACGAGGCGTCGGCTCGCTCGCGGCCGTCCATTGCCAGTCAGGCGCGAACGTGAATCCCGCAGGCGGGCACGGCGGCGCGTCCGCCGCGAGTTCCGCAGCCGCGGCGCCCGAAGCGCTTGGGGATCGAGGGGCGGTGTCGGGCGTCGCCGGCGAGGACTGTCTGAGCGGAGGATGTGTCGCCGTGCCCGCCTCCCCGGCGGCATTCAAGTACAGCCGCGGCCCACAGATGAAGCACGCGTCGGGCTGGGCGTGGAACCGACGGTCGGTCGGGTCGCCGTACTCCGCGGCGCAGCGTTCGCACATCGGGAAGTCGCGCATCGTGGTCATCGGCCGGTCGTACGGAACGTCCTCGATGATCGTGAAGCGCGGTCCGCAGTTGGTGCAGTTGATGAAGGGGTAGTGCTCGCGGCGGTCGCGGGGTTCGAACAACTCGCCGAGACACTCGGGGCAGGTGGCGATGTCCGGCGACACCAGCGTCATCGCGCCCTCCTCGGCGCGCGACGCCCGGATGTCGAAGCCGGTGAGCGGTTCGGGCTTCACGTCCTCGGCGACGATGTCCTCGACCACCGACATCGTCGGCT
>CAYHCN010000074.1:0-7307 GCA_964354945.1 uncultured Eubacteriales bacterium | reverse complement strand
GCCGACGTTGAGCTCGATCGCGGTCGCGCCATCGGCGCGAGCGTCAGCGATGATCCTATCGAGCATCTTGGTGCCGATGCCCTTGCCCCGACACGAGGCCCGCACAGAGAAGCCCTCGATGCTGCGCTTCTCCTTTGGGTAGCTCGAGCCAGTGCTCCGCCCGAGAACCAGCTCGAACAGGCGATACCGCCACCACGCGCCGAACCGGCCGAATGCGCGGCTGGCCGCTTCGCGCTGGAGACAGATCGACCTTGCGCGTCCCGGCACGAAGGCGACACCGAGCAGCTGTCCGTCGGAGTCGAGTGCCGCGTAGACCTCGGAGAGGCAGAAGAGGTGGGAGAGCAGGTCGAGCGACTTCTCGCGGTCTTTCGGCAGCGCGAGGCCGGCCAGCATCATCCCGAACGGGTTCCAGAAGAGCTCGGCGACCTCGCGGGCGGCGGACGCATCGACGCCGCGAACCACGCGCTTGAAGTCGCAGGTTGCCGTGACCGAGCTGCCGGCGTCGTGGGTCACTCGTCGGGCTCCTCCTCGACGGCGGGCGGTTCTCCCGTCTCGTCGCTCGGGCTACCCGTGTCCTCCTCGTCATGCCACCCCTCCTCGGGGACGACGCGTCGCCACGCGAGCCTGTCGGCGTAGAACGCCAGCGCGGTGCCCCCCGCGAGGCAGAGCGCGCTTGCGAAGAAGACCGGCAGCAGGAGGTTGGAGCGCTCGAGCGTGACGATCACGAACGCCACGCCGATGAACCCGAGGTGCAGGAGCCCGGAGCCGGTCTTCGTGAGGCGGCCCTCGGTGAAGTAGCTTGGCCCGCGCACGCCTGCGACCGTCAGCGCGACGACCGCAGCTTGGATGAGCGCAGCGAGCGCGAGGTAGGTCGCGAGGCCGGTCTGCAGCGAGCCCGTGAGCAACCCCGCGCCGATTGCCGCCACCACCATCGCGGCGGATACGAGCAGGAGCGCCCGCCGCTCGAACAAGCGCTTCGGCACGCACAGCCCCATCACCACCACGAGCGCCACGACCAGCGGCGCCGCGATCTGGTTCATCAGCGTCACGAAGTCGGTGTAGCCGGTCCCCTGCTGCCATCCGGGGATCGCGCGGGCCGCCCACCACGTGTACAGGGTCCCGATGAATGACTGCAGCCCAAGCAAGCCGAGGATGGCGACGGTCGCGATCGTCAGGCTGAAGTCCCAGCCACGGCGGCGGATGTCCCGAGGCGGCGACGGCGGCTCGGGAGAGGCAGTCGTCTCGGAGGGGACGGGAGTCATGGGCTCGGCGTAGTCGTCCGTCATCCTCGGCCACCTCCCCCCATCGCCGCGAAGGGCAGGGCCCGAAGCCCGTCGACCGCGTAGCTATGGGCTCCCGGCACGACGTAGGTCGTGACGTAGGTGAGCACGAGTACGGCGAAGGACAGGACCGCGATCGCGGCGACCCAACGCCACATACCTCGGCGGCGCAGATACAGTCGCGCGTGGAGGTAGGCGGTGTAGAGCAGCCACATCATCAGCGACATGTTGACCTTGCCCGACCACCACCACGACTCACCCTGCCACGCGATGATCGCCCACGGAAAGCCGAGAAGCATGCCGGTGGTGAGCGAGAGGTACCCGAGACGCGCCCAGCGATACGCTGTTGTCTCGAAACGGCTTCGGCGCTCGCGGATCATGCGAACGGTCGCGACGAACGAGATGGTGAACGCCCCGTAGCTGAAGAACAGCAGGGGCGGATGGACCCACATGTACCAGCTGTTGTAGAAGAACTGCCGACTGCCCTCCATGCCCTCGAACGCGGGCTGTGCGGTCGAAAGGACCCCGCTCGCCATCGCCTGGAGATAGGCCCCGTATTGACCGAGAAGCCCGGGCAGGGGAGTCGTGAACGGCTTGCCGAACAGCACCGAGCCGATGGTGAACAGGGCGACGATGACGTTCACGCCGCCAAGCAGCTCCCGCCGGTCCCGCCGCATGCACACGCCCATCACCGCGACGATGAGCGCCCACAAGAACAGCTTCTCGGACTCGATCCACAGGGGCGCGGCGACGTTGCCTGTCACCGCCGAGGTCGTCGGGCTCACTACCGGCATCGCCCGGTACAGGCTCCAGTGGAACCAGGCCAGGACCAGCTCTCCGACGACGAGGAGCACCGTCATCGCCACGAGTCCGGTCCCGCGCCAGTCTCGGGCACCCGGCGCCGCGGTGAGCAGCAGCAGCCCGACCGCCGCAACGACGAGTCCGATCTGCAGCGGGGTGCCGATGCGCGACAGGGTGACGACGAGGCCGTCGATCTGATTGGCGATAGCCAGCGGGTCCATCGGCGGCTTTCGGTGGTGGGAGGCGGTATGGCTGGAGTCTCGGAGGCGTCCGCCATCCGAGGGGCGAACTGCACGTCAGTATAGCGTCGGCCGCGTTGCCCCTGACGCTTCTACGCGGGTACACTCGTGTGCACGTCGCCCATGGACGGCACCCCTGGGTGACGCGGCGCAACTGCCTGGTGCGCCACACGAGACGATCGAGGGATACCGTGAGTCCGAGTCGCCTCGGCAAGCGTCTCAGCCGCGCGCTCAAAGTGACGTGGCGAGAGCAGCCGAACCGCTACGACATCGAAGCCCTCCACGACAATGTCCGTCGCGTGGGCGTCGTCATCCGCGTGCGCTGGGCGCTCGTGTTCGTACTGTTCGTCTACTCGATTCTCGGCGCGGCCATCTACGCGCAGACCATCCCGTTCACCGATCTGTTCCAGCTCATGCTCGTGCCCGCCATCGCGCTTGCACTCGTGCTCGCGTACAACACGTTCTACCAGTTGACGTACAGGCGGTTTGCAAACGTCGCGCTGTTCAACCACGCTCAGCTGCTCCTCGACGCGCTGGTGGTCACGATCCTCGTCCACTACAGCGGCGGCATCGAGTCGTGGTTCTGGGCGATGTACCCCTTGTTCGTGCTGGAAGCCGCATTCATCTTGCCGAGGAAGCTCGACGCGTGGCTGATCGCCATCGCGTGCGCGGCGATGCTCGGTTTCGTCACCGCGGCGGAGTACTTCGGCCTGCTCCCGCACGCCGCGATCCCCTTCTCCAGCACCCAGACCTACTCGAATGCCACCTACGTCTCGGTGCGCTACTTGTGGCAGGTCGCGGTGGTCTTCGGCACGGCATCGGTCGCCACCCTCCTCGTGTCCGACACGGCTCGCGCCAGTTCGGCCACCGCCATCACCGACACGGTGACGGGCCTGTACTCCCGCGCCTACTACCGGCAGATCCTTCCCACCGAGATCGGCCGCGCCCGCCGAGACCAGCGCGCGCTGCACCTCGTGTTCGTCGACCTCGACCGGTTCACCGAGTACAACGAGCGCTTCGGCATCGAGGCTGGCGACAGGCTTCTGGAGAAGATCGGAGCGGTCGTCGCCGGGAGTCTCGGCTCCGTGGACGCCCGTGCCGCGTCGACCAACGTCGCCGCGCGTATCGGTGGCGAGGAGTTCGCGATCGTTCTCACCGAGGCGGTGGGAACGGGCGCCGAGCCAAGGCGCCAAGATGCCCTCGCACTCGCCGAACAGCTTCGCGCGGCGATCTGTACCACCACCGTCGACGACGCCGGCGTGACCGCGTCTATCGGCGTGGCGAGCCTGCCCGAGGATGGAATCTCGTCGCAGGAGCTCACCGCTGCGGCGGACGAGGGCCTTCTCGTGGCCGTCGAAGCAGGCGGCAACCGGGTCGGGACGCCGAGGCCGAGCTCCGGCGACACCGACGGCGACGAGCCGTCCCCGCGTGTCGGCGCTCCTGCTACGGGAGGGGCGTGACGTGAGCTTGCCCGGCCGGCTCCTCGTGGGTCTCGGCCTGACGATCCTCGTCCTCGGCCTGTCCGTCGCGGTGCTCGTGCAGCCATGGTTCACAAGGATGGTCTCGGCGAGGACCTCGGAGTTGTCGGCGGCGGGAATCGCGCCTGAGCGGGGCCTCGAGCTTGCCGAGGGCGTGCGGAACTACGTGGCCGGCACGAGCCGCGACGTCACGTCGACCATGCCCGCTACCGTGGACGGCCGTCCGGGGTTCGATGAGGAGGCGAGGTCGCATCTGAGTGACGTCGCCCGGGTCATCTCCGGCGCGCGGCTGGTGACCGGTCTTGTTGGGGGCGCGCTCACGGTGTGGCTGCTGGCCGAGGTCATCAGGCGGCGGACGAACGCGGTGGCCCAGGGTCTCAGGATGGGGGCGTACCTCAGCGCGGGCTTCATGGCCGTGGCCGCACTCATTGGGCTCACGTCCTTCGACTGGCTGTTCACCGCGTTTCACGACGTCTTCTTCGCTCCCGGAACATGGACGTTCCCTTCCGACTCGCTGCTGATCCGGCTGTTCCCCGAGCCGTTCTGGACGACCGCGGCGGCCTCGTGGGCGGCGCTCGTGCTTCTCAGCGCGCTGCTGCTGTGGCTGTCCGCGCTCTGGCTCGAACGGACAGGTGTGCCCGACCACTCGGCGGAGCACGCTGCTTGAGCGCATGACAAGCGTGGGCGAATGTGTAACGCTTGTGCGCGGAGCACGGCCCGTCGGCCTGCTCGGGGTCAGGGGGGAGAGCAAATCCGCTGACCGGTCGTGACCGCCGATCCACCGTGGAGGTGACCTGCTCAATGGCAGCAAAAGAGGGCTACTGCGTTAAGTGCAAGGAGAAGAAGGACATCGTGGACCCGCAGGACATCACGATGAAGAATGGTCGCCCCGCGACCCAGGGCACGTGCCCCGACTGTGGTACCAAGATCTTCAAGATCGGCAGCAAGTAGCCGCAAGTCCTCTTCTCACTAACGATTCTCTACGACGCCGGCGGAACGTTCCGCCGGCGTTCGTGTTTTCGCGCGGACCCCTCGTTGAGAGGCTGTAGTAAACTACGCGTTCGAGCGCGGGTGTAGTTCAACGGTAGAGCGTCAGCTTCCCAAGCTGAAAGTTGCGGGTTCGAGTCCCGTCACCCGCTCCAGCGTCCTGTCACGGCCGCCGGTCCGGCGGCCGTCTTTCTTGTCTCGGACTCAAACCTTTCACTGCTGCTCGGCGGCGGTTGTCGTCTGGGTTCCGAGCCGATAGGGTGAGGTCACTACCTGGTTTGCCCCTCTCGTCTCCCTCCTCGCCGCCGAGGAGTGATCGGTCATGAGGGGCTCTTTTCTCCTCCATCGCGCGGGTGTGTCGGCACCGTTCGCGCTGCGGTCCGCTGTCGCTGCCGTCGCTGTCGCGTGCGGTCTCTGCGCGCCGCTCGCGTGTCCGTGCCCTTCGGTGGCGGTCAGTCCCGTGGACGGTGGTCACGTCCTGATCGGGTTTGGGCAGTCCTACGGCGGCGGGTCGGTTCACCGAGGGCTCGACATCGCCGGTGCGACCGACGCCGACGTCCGCGCGCCCGTTGCCGGGACCGTGTCGTTCGCCGGGGCCGTCCCCGCTGATGGTGGAGGTACGGTCATCGCGGTAACCCTGGACGTCGCCGACGGGACCAAGGTCACGGTCATGCCCCTGTCGCATGCCGTCGTGCGGCGCGGCGCGACGGTACAGGCGGGCGGCAGCATCGGGGAGCTCGCCGACGCCGGCGACGCGTCTTGCGCCGAGACCCACGTCCATTTGTCGTTGCGTCGCGGCTCGGTGTACCTCGATCCCGCACCGCTGCTCTGCATCCCGTCCGGTACCACTGCCGAAGAGCCGGGGACGCAGGCCGCGGGCGCGGCCGCAGGTTCGTCCTCGCCGGCGGCGGTGACGGCTGCGGGACATGCGACCGGTGCAGGAGCGAGCGGTGGGGCGGCTGGTACGACGGCGGCGCAAGGCGTCGTCTCGGCGGTCCCGGCCGGAGTCTCGGACGCTGGCCTCGCGAGCGGGGTCACCCTCGCGCCGAAGCCGACCGCTTCCCCGGCGACCGCGTCGTCTCGCGGGGCGGTTCGGACGCCCGCCGCAGCTCCGCAGCCGGACGTCCTCATGCCCCGCGTGTCAGCTGTGGGATCCGGCGCTGTGGCAGGCGCTGCCGCCGCGCCCACGACCGTCGTCCACGGCGTCGACGTTTCTGCCCTCCTCTCGCATGCGCGTGGTTCTGTGGCCGGCTACGCGCGTCGTCACGTTCGGGCTCTGGCCATCGGTGTCGGTGCGTTGCTGGCGGGTGTTGCTGCGCTCACCCCGCTCCGGAAGCGGGCGGGTTCAGGCGAGGCCGTGTGCACTGTCAGACCTGAGGGGGATGCTGTTGCGGCAGCGGCAGGTCGGTGATAGACTCACACGGCTCATTTCCTGCCCCGGGCATTTGGCCTTCACGGTCCCGGGGCCGACAAGCCCAGGGGAGGTGAGAACGTGAAGGCTTACGAACTCATGCTCATGCTTTCCCCCGCCCTCGACGACGAGTCGCGTGCTGCCACGCTGGAGAAGGTCCAGGGTGTCATCACCGGTTCCGGAGGCGCGGTCGACAAGGTCGATGAGTGGGGCAAGCGCAAGCTCGCCTTCGAGATCGGCAAGATCACCGAAGGTGACTACGCCATCATCGACTTCCACGCCGCGCCCGATTCCATCGCCGAGCTGGACCGCGTGCTGCGCATTACCGATCCCGTGGTCCGCTTCATGGTGGTGCACCGCGAGGACCGCGACTAGCGGTTCTGACGGTGATCAGTGGCGGACCGGCCGAGAGCCTCTCGGCGAAGGTCCCTACGAAGTCGAAGGTGGTAACGATATGGGCATCAACCGAGTTGTCATCAGTGGAAACCTGACCCGCGATCCGGAGCTCAAGGCGACGGCGTCGGGCATGTCCGTGCTCAAGCTCGGCGTGGCCGTCAACGACCGTCGCAAGAATCAGCAGACCGGCGAGTGGGAGGACTTCCCCAACTTCGTCGACGTGACCGTCTTCGGTCAGCGGGGAGAGTCGCTCTCCCGGTTCCTGGAGAAGGGCTCGAAGGTCGCCATCGAGGGCAAACTGCGCTGGAGCCAGTGGGAGAACCAGCAGGGCGAGAAGCGCAGCAAGCTCGAGGTGATCGCCGACGACATCGAGTTCCTGTCTCCTCGTGGCGAAGGCGGCGGCGGTCGCAGCTACAGCGGCCCGACCGACATGCCTGCGCCCGACCCCATCGCCGAGGAAGACATCCCGTTCTAGTCACTCGGCAGCCGACACACGGTGGCATCGGCGGTGACCCTCTCCGCCGAGACCCCCGAGACAACGAACAACCGCGACGAAAGATCGCGGGAGGAGGTAGCACGATATGTCAGCAGACTACGCACGCAAGCCGCGTCGTAAGTACTGCCAGTTCTGCAAGGACGACGTGAAGTACGTCGACTACAAGGACTCGCAGTCGCTGCGCAAGTTCATGACCGACCGCGGCAAGATCAAGCCGCG
>CAYHCN010000073.1:0-7333 GCA_964354945.1 uncultured Eubacteriales bacterium | reverse complement strand
GATGCCGCCGGCAATCTGGCGACCTCCGGCGACTACACGTTCACCACGACGCCAGCGGACACGACGGCGCCGACGGTCTCTTCCGTCGCCGCATCGAGCATTACCCAGAACTCGGCCACGATCGCGTGGACCACGAACGAGTCGGCCACGACCCAGGTGGAGTACGGCACGACCACGTCGTACGGCTCGACCTCCAACCTCGACTCGACGCTCGTGACGTCGCACTCGGTTGGACTCACGGGACTCGCTCCCGCAACCACCTATCACTACCGGGTGCTGAGCCGGGACGCGGCGGGCAACCTCGCAACCTCGGGCGATTTCACGTTCACGACGGTCACACCGGACACCACGGCGCCGGCGATCTCGTCGGTCGCCGCGTCGAACGTCGGGCTCTCGATGGCCACGATCACGTGGGCGACGAACGAAGGCGCGTCCTCGCAAGTTCAGTACGGCCCGACCACGTCCTACGGCTCGTCGAGCAACCTGGATTCGACCCTCGTGACCTCGCACTCGGTGACCCTCAGTGGGCTGAGCCAGACCACGACCTACCACTACCGAGTGGTCAGCAAGGACGCCGCAGGCAACGAGGCGATCTCGGGCGACTACACCTTCACGACCACCTCGCCGCCGGCGTTCAGGCCGGGGCCGGCGGTGTCGTTCACCTTCGACGACGGGGCGCGCAACGCCTACACGGGGGCGTACCCCATCCTGAGCAGCTTCGGCTTCCCTGGCACGGTCTACATCTGCACCGACAGCGTTGGCGAGAACAGCGAAGTGCTGAGCAAGGCTGATCTCACCACGATGCAGAACTCCGGCTGGGAGATCGGCTCGCACACCGCCGATCACACGATGACCGAGGCCTCCGTCGCCCGGGCCAAGACGTGGCTCGACAGCAACGGCTTCCCGAACGCGGGCTTCGCGTCGCCGGGTGGTGCGTGGTCGCACGCCAACGTGACCATGGTCAAGAAGTACCACCCCTACCTGCGCGTTGCTGACGGCGCCGCCGTCGGTCAGCCCTACGACCAGTACCGCATCTCCACGAGGATCCTCGACGGAACGTCCATAGCCCAGGTCCGCGCGTGGCTGGACGAGGCTCAGGCGAAGAACCAGTGGATCGTCTTCCTCTCCCATAACGTCACGAGTGCAGGCGGGACGTCTCCCGACGTGCTTCGGGCGGTGTGCCAGGAGGTCGCTGCGAGGAACATCCCTGTCTACACCCCGCGCACCGTCATCGCGGCGACCTATCCCGCCGACAAGACGATCTACTGTACCGACAGCAGCATGCAGCAGCCGGTCGTCACGAGGTGGATCGAGAACGACCTCATGAGCATCCCGTACACGGGGTGGACCAACTACTGGGACGAGTGGCTCAGCATGCCCGCCGCGTTCGAGTACACCGGGGATCACTCACTTGCGACCGAGCGGTTCTACAAGGACAACGTTCCCAACGGCACGTACAACGTTGTGGCTGGTCTGGTGCGGTCGGTGGCATCGAGCTACCGCTACTACTACTCGTTCAATTCAGCCAATCCACAGGCCCTCTACATCGACGCGCCGCACAGGGCGAGCTACGAGGAGCCGATGTACGGCGAGTACTACCTCGGGACGGTGACCGTCACCAACGGCCAGTTCTCCCTCTATACCAACCGAATCGATGCACTCCCGGGCTACCAGGACTGGTTCGGAGGCTGGGCGTGGATCAGGCTCACGAAGTAGGCACCTCATGACCCTGCGAATCCTGCTCATCAACGAGACGCCTGTCCCGACCGATGAGCGGGCGTGGCTCGAAGCGCGCTCGCTCGCCGAGGCGGGCCACACCGTCACGGTGGTGTGCCCGTGGCGCGATCGGGCGGACGACAGGGTGCGCGTCCTGGACGGCGTCACCATCCGGACGTACCCGCCGCCCGCACAGGCGAACGGGGTCCTCGGCTACGTGTGGGAGTTCTCGTACTGCTGGATGCGTTCGTTCGCCACGGCGCTGGGACAACTCGGCAGGGGTGGCTTCGACGTCATCCACGCCTGCAACCCGCCCGACACGTTCTTCCTGCTTGGCGCGATCTTCAAGCCGTTCGGCAAGAAGTACATCTTCGCGCAGCATGACCTCTGTCCCGAGCTGTGGCTCTCACGGTTCGGGGCGGAGGTCGCCCCCACGAGCACCAAGTCCAAGGTGCTGCACCGGGGCTTGTTGTTCCTCGAGCGCATGAGCTACCGGGTGGCCGACCGCGTCGTGGTCCCAAACGAGTCGTACAAGGCGACCGCTCGTAGCCGAGGCCACCTCGCCGACGAGGACGTCGTTGTGATCCGCAACGGTCCCGACCTGGCGAAGGTCCGCATCGTCGACCCCGACCCCTCGCTGAAGCGCGGCCGAGAGCGCCTCGTGTGCTACCTCGGGATCATGAACCCGCAGGACGGCGTCGATTACCTCCTCGAGGCCGCCGCGCACATGATTCGCGAGTGCGGACGCGACGACGTGCAGTTCGCCCTCGTGGGAACGGGGGACTCGATCGAGGACCTCGAGCGCGAGGCGACTCGGCTGGGCATCGCCGAGCACTTCACCTTCACCGGATGGATCTCCGACTCCGACCTGCTGTCGGCCTATCTCTCGACCGCCGACGTCTGCGTAGCGCCGGACCCGGCCACGCCGCTCAACGAGAAGTCCTCGTTCATGAAGATCATGGACTACATGGCAGTCGCCAAGCCGATCGTCGCGTTCGACCTGCCCGAGACCCGGGTCTCTGCGGGGTCGTCGGCGCTCTATGCGACACCGAACGACACAGCCGAGTTCGGCGACACGATCATCTCGCTGCTGGACGACCCAGGGGCACGCGCCGAGATGGGCGCGATGGGCCGGCAGCGTGTTGTAGACGAGCTGGAGTGGGAGCACTGGGCCCGCCGGCTCGTCGCGATGTACGACGACCTGGCTCGAGCGGCCCTGCGCACGCGTGTGCGCGATGCAAAGGCATTGGCCGCACCGGACGAACAGGCGTAGGGGAGTGGGGGGCTCAATGGTTCCTGTGCGCAGGCTCAGGGGAGTACTATCGGTCGCCGTCGGCGTGGCGCTACTGCTCACGGCAGTGGCGCTGCCCGCGGCACCGGCCGTCGCGGCGACAGCCGACACCACCATCTCGGTTGGCTCGGCTGCGCTCGGGACCTTCGGCTCGGACATGCTTGGCAGCAACCTCACCCCATGGGGCGGGTACTGGCCGAACAACCGCAGCGCCGCGCCGATGCATGACATCGGCCTGGGACTGCTGCGTGTGGGCCACGGCGAGAAGGTCTACGTGGACATGGAGAAGTGGTATCCCGCCCACGGCCAGTGGAACTGGGATGCTCCCGGCACCGTGTCCGGCGTGAGCTACTCGTTCAACGAGCAGATCGCGTGGCTCAAGAGCGTGAACATCCCCGTGATGTACACGCTCAACGACGAGCTCTCGACCGCAATGCTCAACCAGGACGGCAGCCTGAACTACGCGGAGATCGCGTATGCGTGGGCGGGACACATCAAGTACCTCGTCGACCAGGGCGTGAACATCAAGTACGTCGAGATCGGCAACGAGTGCGACATCGCCCCCGGTGAGGGCATCCAGTATCCGCCGGTCGACAACTCCTCCAAGACGCCGTCGGGCAAGTACGTCGAGCTGCACATCGGCGACCCGGCGTACGCCAACGGCAACAACGAGTACATCAGGCTGTGGGAGGCGGTCGTTCCGGCGATCAAGGCTGCGGTACCCGGGATCAAGGTGTCGGCCTACCCGTCGGGGCAGGGGACCGTGACCTCGCTGTCGTTCCCGTTCGACTACCTGTTCCAGACGGCCAAGAGCAAGCCCGACTTCTTCCCCGTGCACGTCTACAGCTTCGCGGCGTATCAGTTCGTGCCGACGCCCCAGCAGCTGCTTGACTCGACGTGGCAGTACTCCGGGACGTTCGTGGACTGGAGCAACAACGTCGGGAACGTCGCCGAGACACTCCAGGGCTATGGCGCGCCCGCTTCGCTGCCCATCGGCATCACCGAGTGGAACTACGACGGCGCGACCCAATACGATCCCGGCCAGGGCGTGAACTGGGGCTCCTCGCAGGCCAACGCGATGTGGGACGCCGTGTTCGCGGCGAGCGTGTTCTCGAATGCGGCGAACGGGGGCATGGACCTCACCACGTTCTGGGAGACGTTCCCCGGCTCCAACACCGACGAGCTGTTCGACGACGACTACACGACCACGACGCCGAGATCGCAGGCGCTCGGTTACAAGCTGCTCAAGCCCTTTGGCGGCGGCACCGTGCGAACCTCGACGGTCACGAGCTCGGACAACGCGATCCCCTACGACTGGCAGAACGCGGCGGTCACGCCGTCGAGCGTAGGAGGCAAGCGCGTTGAATGCCTTGCGACCACGGATGCGTCGGGCTACCGCTTGTTGCTCATCAACAAGAACGTCACCACTGCCCACACCGCGGACGTGAGCCTTGCCGATCTCGCCGCGGGCACCGCCGTCGTCAGGACCTACACAAGCCGCGCGTCGATCGCCGGCGGGACGCCCGCAAGCTCGAACGCGTCTGTCGCCGGCAGCTCGTTCCAGGTGACGCTGCCGCCGATGAGCGTCTCGGTCGTGACGGTCTCTGGAGACGTGCCCCCGCCGCCCAACGACGTGACCCCGCCCGACGTGAACGTCACCTCGCCGTCTGAGGGGGCAGTGGTGAGCGGGCTGGTTCCCCTCGCTGCCGACGCCTCGGACACAGGGTCGGGCATCGAGAAGGTGGAGTTCTTCGCCGACGGGCGACTGGTCGGCTCGGACTCGACTGCTCCGTACCTCGGAGCCTGGGACGCGCTCTCGGCCTCGCCGGGCGAGCACACCATCACCGCGAAAGCCACCGACAAGGCAGGCCTGCCCGCGCAAGCCAGTGTGAGGGTCACGGTTGAGGGCCTCGAGGCCGCGCTGATGAGCTTGGCCGCATCGCCGCCGCTGCCTTCGTACGCCGGCAAGACGACGATCGCCGGAACGCTGCGGGACGGTGGCTCGGCGCCGCTGCCACGCGACGTGCGCGTGTCCAAGTCCGTCGACACGAAGTCGTGGTCGTTCTGCGCGACGGTCACCGCCGCGTCGGACAGCGGCGCATTCGCGTACGCCGATCCGAGAGCGATCACGCGGCGGACCTACTACCGGGCTCAGTTCCTCGGCGACGAGGGATACGCGCCGGTGCAGGCGGCCACCACCGTGTCTCCGCGAGTGAAGTTCTCGCTCCCCTCGGCACCGTACTCGGTGACGTCGGGCTCGCGCGTGCGGGTCGCGGGGTGGATGTACCCGCGTCATGCAGCAGGCACGAGGTGCGTGAAGGTCGTGGCGTGGCGCCAGGAGGGGAGCAAGTGGGTCCCTCGCACGTGGGCGTGGGCGAGTGTGTCGAATGGGACGTGGGGACGCACCAACTACGTCGGCACTGTCCGCCTCACCGGGCGCGGCTTGTGGCGCGTCGCCGCCTACCACCCCGTCGACAGCCTTCACGCCGCCACGTACTCGAGTTACCGCTCACTGCGCGTACGCTAGCGTGCCGCGGGTCGCGCGGCGGACGGCACGATCCCACCAGCCGCCCGCTGTGACACCTGTCACGGTAGAAGCGCAGGTCAGGGTTAGCGCCGTCCTCACGAGGACGATACGCACAAGGGGCGTCAGTTTCCGCTCCCCGCGTGTCGACTCGCAAGGAGGCCTC
This sequence comes from uncultured Eubacteriales bacterium, assembly GCA_964354945.1. Classification (GTDB taxonomy): domain Bacteria; phylum Actinomycetota; class Coriobacteriia; order Anaerosomatales; family CAVXGS01; genus CAVXGS01. The sequence continues at coordinate 1,636 of CAYHCN010000073.1, read as the reverse complement.
TCGTGCACACCTCGGCACTTCGCGTTGCGGACCGGCTTCGTCACCCACGACTCCTCGTTTCCCGCGCCCTGTCCCTCCTGCTCGCGGTGCAGCTCGTGCTGCCGGCGTTCGTGTTCTCGGCGGTTCCCGCGTATGCCGCGGCGGCCGACACGACTATCAACGTCTCCACGAGTTCGGTGGGCAGCTTCGGTGCCGAGATGCTCGGCAGCAACCTCACCCCGTGGGGCGCGTACTGGCCGAGCAACCAGTACAACGGGCTGATCGCCGACATGGGTCTCGGGCTCATGCGCGTCGGCCACGGCGAGAAGTGGTTCGTCGACATGGAGAAGTGGTATCCGACCAAGGGCGGCTCGCCGAACTGGGACGCCTCGGGCGAATTGGGGACGGGCCACACCTTCAACCAGCAGATCGCATGGTGGAAGGCGCTCAACATGCCCGTGCTGTACACGCTCAACGACGAGCTGTCGTCGGCGATGCTCAACGCCGACGGGACCCTCAACTACGCCGAGGTCGCTCGAGCCTGGTCGCTGCACGTGAAGCACCTGATCGACTCCGGCGTGAACCTCAAGTACGTCGAGATCGGCAACGAGGTCGACATCCAGCCGATGGAGGGCATCGAGCTCCCACCGGTCGCGGGGTCGAGCAAGCCCGCGACAGGCCGCTACATCGACTCCCGCGTCGAGCCCGCTTCCAACAACCAGTACATCAAGCTGTGGAACGCGGTGTATCCCGCGATCAAGGCGGTCGCGCCGAACGTGAAGATCGCCGCGTACCCCTCCGGGCAGGGAGCTGCGACCGCACCCTATTTCCCCTACAGCTACCTGTTCACGACCTCGCCGTACAAGCCCGACTTCTTCCCGTATCACGCGTACAGCTTCGCCGCCCCGACCCCGGTCCAGCAGGTTCTCGACTCGACGTGGGGTTACGCCGGCACCTACGTGAACGACTGGGATAGCACCGTCCACTCGATCAAGGACGCGCTGACGACGTGGGGGGTTCCGAACCTCGACGTCGCGATGACCGAGTTCAACTACGACGGCGCGACTCAGTACTCGAGCGCCGACCAGATGTGGGACGCGGTGTACTACGCCAGCGTCATGGGCCGCTCGTCGAACGCGGGCGTGGACTTCACCACCAACTGGGAGCTCTTCGCCGGCTCCAACACCGATGAGCTCATCACCGACGTCTACGAGAATCCGACGCCTTCGCTGAAGTCCCAGGCCCTCGCCATGCGCTTGATGAAGCAGTTCCGAGGAAACACCGTGCTGTCGTCGTCGGTGGTCTCGGGGGACAACGCGGTGCCCTACGACTGGCAGGGCGCGCCGATGACCCCGACGAGCGTCGCGGGCAAACGCGTGGAGAGCCTCGCAACGAAGGACGCGTCGGGCACGTACCGGCTGATGCTCATCAACAAGAACGCCTCGACGGCGCACGTCGCTCAGGTGAACGTGGCCGGGACGAGCAGCGAGGGCGCGACGATCCAGCACTACACCACCAGGGACTCCCTCAAGAACGGCACGCCGACGACGTCGAGTGCGACGCTTTCGGCAGGCTCGTTCATCGCGACGCTACCGGCCCTCAGCATCACGGTCGTGACCATTCCGGCCGGCGGCACGCCGCCCCCGCCCCCGCCCCC
>CAYHCN010000072.1:5863-7454 GCA_964354945.1 uncultured Eubacteriales bacterium | reverse complement strand
CAGGCAGGGGCGGACCTTGCCGTCGGCGGTGAGCCGAAGGCGCGAGCACTCCGCGCAGAAGTGGCGGGACAGCGGCGAGATGACGCCGACGGTGCCCGGCGCACCCGCGAAGCGGTAGTAGCGCGCGGGTCCCCAGCCACCGGGCGCGTCGGAGGAGGTGGCGGGCAGCAACTCGCCGATCCCCTGCTCCACGCCCCACGCCGAGATAGTCGCGAGGATCTCGTCGGCGGGCACGACATCGTCGCGAGACCACGAAGTCACCGAGCACGACGGGTGCTCCTCGCTCTCCGGCGTGGTACCCACCGGCATGAACTCGATGAACCGGACGTGCAGCGGACGGTCGATGGTCATCTGCGCGAAGCCGCCCAGGTTCTGGTCGAGCGAGCGCACCACGACGACGTTGACCTTGACCGGGTCGAACCCGGCGTCGAGCGCGGCGTCGATGCCTGCGAGCACGTGCTCGAGCTTCCCGCCGCGGGTGATGCGCCCGTACTCCTCGGCATCGAGCGAGTCGAGCGAGATGTTCACGCGTTGGAGGCCGGCGACGCGAAGGTCGGGCGCCATTTTGGGGAGCAGCGTGCCGTTCGTCGTGAGCGCGATGGCCTCGATGCCCGGGATCTGATGGAGCCGGCGAACGTGGTCGACGATGCCGCCGCGAACCAGCGGCTCGCCACCGGTGAGCCGGATGCGCCCGATGCCTTGCTCAGCAGCGAGTGCGGCGAAATGTTCGATCTCCTCGTAGGTCAGGATCTCGGTCTGCGGCTTCCACACGACGCCCTCTTCGGGCATGCAGTAGACGCAGCGCATGTTGCACCGGTCGGTGACCGAGATACGCAGGTAGTCGATGTGTCGGCCGAGGGCGTCCTTCGCCATCTCAGTCGCCACCCGCAGATTCGTACGGAGGGGCCGCCGCACCCGAAGCTTCGCCCCCGGCGAGCGTCGAATCCCGGTCGAGGAACCGCTCCTCGATGAAGTCGGCGACGGCGTCGGCCTCATCGAGGCCGAACAGGCACATGCCAAAGGGGTCGAACGCCTCGTTGTCGGTAACGACCGCGATGGCCTCGCCCGCCTCGCATACGAGGGTGTCCGAGCGTTCGACTCGCGACACCTCGATGCGGTTGCGGCCGGCGCGCTTGTAGCCCTCGGTGAGGATGATGTCGACGTCGTCGCCGATGGCCTCGGCGATCTCGTCGAGGGTGAGCTCGCGCGTAAGCTCGCGGACGATGCCCAGCTGGGTCGCCGAGGCCACCACGCTGATCGCGGCGCCGGCCTGGCGGTGTCGCCACGAGTCCTTGCCGGCGATGTCCACGTCGTCCTCGCTGTGGGCGTGGTGCTTCACGGTGGCGACACGCCACCCCCGAGACGTCAGCTCGGCGATGAGCTTCTCGAGGAAGGTCGTCTTGCCCGAATCGGACTTGCCGACGATGGAGACGATGGGTGCGATGCGAGTCATGCGCTGGTAATGCTCCTCTGTTCTCGTTGGGCCCGGGGGGCTAGAAGCAGCCCAAGTCGCAGTCCCGGACCTTGTAGCCCATGTCGTCGGCGGCGGCACCGGCGACCTTGTACGGCAGCCCGTGATCCTCGGCGAGCT
>CAYHCN010000072.1:0-5763 GCA_964354945.1 uncultured Eubacteriales bacterium | reverse complement strand
TCGTCGGCGGCGGCACCGGCGACCTTGTACGGCAGCCCGTGATCCTCGGCGAGCTTGCGAAGCATCGCACAGGCGATGCGCCCGTCGACCTGCTTCGCCTCGATGTCGCCGCGGAGCTCCGGCGTCGCGCGTGCGACGAGCTCCGGGTCGACCTGCTTGGGGCCCTTGTCTGAACTCATGGTGTGCCCTCCTCCGTATCGAGTCTGATGCAGTCGACGATGGTACCTGCTTCGAAGAAGCCTTCGCCTTGATCCAGGACAACAAAGCAGTTCCCGCGGTGGGCCGCGGTCAGCAGCGCCGAGGACTGGCTTCCCGAGAGCGAGGCGACGTACGCACACGTGTCGTCGGTCCGCTCGGCGGTCTGGTCGCGCTCGACACGCCCTCGCAGGTAGTACCGGCGGTCCTGCCTCTTCTTCACGTCATGCGAAAGCCGCGCCCTTGTGACGGGGCGGTCCACTGCCGCGAAGCCCATCATCTTCCTGAGCGCGGGGCGTACGAAGATCTCGAAGCCCACGTACGTGCTCGTCGGGTTGCCCGGCAGCCCGAAGAAGGGCACGCCCTTGATAGAACCGAGCGTCTGCGGGTTGCCCGGCCGCATCGCGACCTTGCAGAAGGTCAGCTCGCCCATCTCTTCGAGCACCGGCTTCACGTAGTCGAAGTCACCCACCGAGACTCCACCGCTGGTGAGGATGTAATCGCACTCCTCGGCGGCGCGCTCGAACGCTTCGCGGGTCGCCGCGACGTCGTCGAGCACGATCGGGAACCGCACGGGGATCGCTCCTGTCGCGAGCACCTGCGCGGCGATCGAGTACGAGTTCGAGTTGCGGATCTTGCCCGGACCGGGCTTCTCGGCGACCTCGACGAGCTCGCTGCCGGTCGAGATGATCGCCACACGCGGGCGCGCGCGAACGGGGACGGTCGCGTGACCAGTCGAGGCCAGCAGCCCGATGGCCGCCGGCCCGATGACCTCGCCTGCCGCGAGCACGACATCGCCCGCCGAGACCTCTTCGCCGCGACGGCGGATGTGCTCGCCGAGTCTGGGCTCGAGCTCGAACGCCACTCGCGAGCCCGTGCCGCCGTCGCCGGTGACGGGGCGGGTGCGCTCGACCATCACGACGCTATCAGCGCCATCGGGCACCGGAGCGCCGGTCATGATGCGGGCGGCCTGCCCGGGGCCCACAGCGATCTGGGGAGCGTCTCCGGCGGCGATGTGGTCGATGACCTCGAGTTCGACCGGGGTCTCGGCGGACGCACCGGCGAGATCTGCAGCGCGAACCGCGAAACCATCCATCGCCGAGTTGTCGAACGGGGCGACGTCGATGTCGCTGGTCATGTCCTCAGCGAGCACTCTGCCGAGCGCTTCGAGGAGCCCTACCTCCTCGGCGGGCATGAGCTTGAGCCCGGAGAACACGAGTTCGCGGGCCGCCTCGACGGTGATGGTCTCAGACACCGGATGCCTCCATCGAGACGCGTTCGGGGTGGGTGTACACGGTGAGCCTGCCTCCGCGAGCGTAGCCCACCAGCGTGATGCCGAGCTCGTCGCCGATCTGGGCCGCGAGATCGGTGACCGCGCTGCGCGATACGACGACCGCGACCTTCGCCTTGGCGGCCTTGACTGCCATCTCGTACGAGATACGGCCCGTGGACAGCAGAATGCCGTCCTCGGTGGGGATACGGTCGAGCCAGGCTTGGCCAACCACCTTGTCCACGGCGTTGTGCCGGCCGACATCTTCTCGGACGACGCAGATGTGCGCGCGCTCGCACGAGCTGCAGGCAAGCCCACACGCGTGCATGCCGCCGGTGTCCCGGTAGGCGGTCGCCATCTTCGAAAGCTCGCCGACCAGTCTGTAGAGCTCGGCCGAGTCGACACGCAGATCCGACGTCACGGGGTCCAACGCGCGTGCGTGGCCCAGCGAGGAGAACGTCACGCCCTTGCCGCAGCCACTGGTGACATACCGGGTGCGGAAGACCATGTCGTCGGGGACAGTCTCGGAGGTGGTCACGTAGACCAGGCCGCGCTTCGCGTCCGCCTCGACGTGATCGAACCCCTCGCGGTCGCCGAGCAGACCCTCGGCGAGCAGGAAGCCCACGGCCATCTCTTCGAGGTGGCTCGGCGTGGCCTGGACCGTGGCGACCTCGACGTCGTTCATGTACAGCGTGACCGCGCGCTCGGAGGGCATCGCACGCGGAGGGACAGTGGTGACCGTCACCCGGGGTTCGCGATCCTCGTGGGAGCTGCCCGCGGCGACATCTCGCGCCTCGGCGAGGTCGGCCGGCGTGTTCACGTTCACGAGCGAGCGCAGGTCCGGGTCGACCCGGCGGAGCGCCTCTTCGGGAATCTCGGCGACGCGAAGGTTGGGGAACATCGCGACGAGCCGTCGGCGACCTGTCTCCAGCACGTCCCTGGCGACGGGGAGGCACGCCTCGACGCGGTACAGCGCGAGCAGCGGTTCGGGTCCGCGCTCGCTCACGGGCACGACGACGTCCGCGCCCTGGCGCGCGTTCCACAGAACGGCTACCACGTCGGCCGAGAGGTGAGGCATGTCGGCCGCCACGGCGAGGACCCATTCGTTGCGCGCGGACGCCATCGCGGTCGCGAGCCCGCCGAGAGGACCCTGGTACGCGACCTCGTCGGTGAGCACGGGGATGTCCTCGGGGACGCCGGCCTCGGCGAGCGCCTCGGGGCGGTTGGTGACTACGACGACCTCGTCGCACGCCTCGGCGACTGCGTCGATGACGCGCAGCACGAGGGGACGTCCGTCGACGTCGAGCAGCGTCTTGTCGACGCCCATACGCATGGAGCGCCCACCGGCGAGCACCGCTGCCGTGATCGGCAGCCTCTCTGCCTGCGAGGTCATGTCCCTTACCCTCTCGTGCCGCTGCTTGGGCGGCCAGACCGCATGATTGCGGTCCTATCCTATCGCCTTCGGGCCGTTATGCCGGACGGTCCCTAGGCGCCACCTGGTGTCGCATCGCCTCCATCGTCCGCCGAAATGCCGCCCCACCGCACTGCTGTCGCTTTGAAGACGGCGAGCACGCGGGCGCCGGGGGCGAGCTCGAGCTCACGAACGGACGCGCGAGATACCGAGGAAGCAAGCAGCATACCGCTCGCGTTGACCTCGATTCTGAACGTCCCCCCACGCGGCTCGACACACGTGACCTCGGCTTCCAGCTGATTCCTGGCGGTGGTGAGTGGGAGCTCGGCGCCAGGTTCGAACAGCACCACGTCCTCCGGACGGACCGACAGCGAGACCGCCGTCCCAGAATCCGCCTCCCCCGCGGCCCACACCGTGTTACCGGCTACGTCGATCGCGCAAAGACCTTCGCTCGACTCGCGGACCACACCCGTCTGCGCGAGGGGCACCCCGAGGAATCTCGCGAGCCACTCGTCCCTCGGCAAGCCGAGGACCTCATCGGCGGTCCCGGACGCCACCACCTTCCCCTTGTCCATGACAGCGATGCGATCGGCCACGAGCTGGGCCTCGTCCTGGTCGTGAGTGACCCACACGACGGTGACGCCGGTCTCGCGAAGGATCGACACGAACTCGTGGGCGAGCTGTCGCTTGAGCAAGGCATCGAGAGAGGCGAGCGGCTCGTCGAGAAGTAGGATGCTGGGTCTCACCGCAAGCGCACGCGCGAGCGAGACCCGCTGAGCCTCCCCACCGGAGAGCCGCAAGGCACTGTCCTTCTCCCGCCCGGTGAGTCCCACGCGGGCGAGTTCCTCGGCGACGATCCGGTCGCGTTCCTTGTGCGGTACGTTGCGGACAGAGAGCCCGTAGGCGACGTTGTCGAAGACGGGCCCCTTGAACAACCATGGGCGCTGGAAGACCGCCGCCGACCGCAGGTGGTCCGCACGTGAGGTGGGGTCTGCGCGCTTCCCGTCGTAGAACACCTCGCCCTGATCGGGCGTCCGGAGCAGACCGAGCACCTCAAGCAACGTCGACTTGCCCGCTCCGCTCGGTCCGAGCACGGCGAGTACCTCGCCGGCGGGAACGCTGATCGAGTCCACGGAGAGCTGGAATGGTGTCGCCGCCTTGCGCTTGCCCACCCGCATGCGGATGTTCTTGGCGGTGATGCTGACTCCGGCGCTCACTCTCGACGCTCCCACTTCTGCAGCGACGTCTGCATCCCCGTGAGCACGATGTTGACGAACACGACGATCGAGAGGAGCACGAGCGAGAGTGCAAGGGCCTGCCCGTACTGCCCCTGGCGGGTGTACATCATGATCGCGGTGGTCATCACACGGGTATCGCCGGCGAGGTTGCCGCCCACCATCATGACGGCCCCTACTTCGGAGATGATGGCGCCGAATCCGCCCGCGACCGCGGCGAACAGTCCGAGTCTGGCTTCGCGGAGTGTGAGCAGCGCAACTCGGAACCGCGAGGCGCCCAGAGAGCGCGCCTGGAGCTGGAGCTCGGATGGCACCGCCCCAACCGCGGCAGCGCTCACGGCGATGATGACGGGGAGCGCGATGATCAGCTGCGCCATGACCATCGCCGACTTGCTGTACAGCAGCGACAGTTGACCGAGCGGACCGCGGCGAGACAGCGCCATCGCGACAACCAGGCCGACCACCACGGGTGGAAGACCCATGCCGGCGTTGAAGACGACCAGGGCGACCCGCCGTCCGATGAACCGGCCGGCGCCGATGATGACCCCCGCAGGCAGCCCGATCGCGAGGGCAATCAAGGTTGCGGCCCCGGACACCATGATCGATGTGACGACGACCAGCCACACGCCCGAGGCGTCCGAGACCAACAACCGCCAGCCCTCTTGCAGCCCTTCGAGGTAGATCTGCACGAGAGGGATTATGCCTTACTGCGCGAACTCGGCCGTGCCAGTCGCATTCGCCGTGAACAGCGGCTCGCCGAACTTCGCGGTACCGTACTCCCCGATGAGCTTCTGGCCATCGGGCGAGGTGACGTACGTCGTGAAGTCCTGAGCACCTGAGAGGTTCTTGGCGTCCGTCACCGGGAGACACCCGTACTGGTTGAGCAAGCCCTTGTCCCCCTCGTAGATGATCGCGAGGTCGAGCGTGTCCTTCATCGACAGATACGTCGCCCGGTCAGTGAGAGTGTAGGCGCCCTTCTCAGAAGCGACCTTCAGCGTCTCGCCCATGCCCTGTCCGGTTGAGAGGTACCAACTCGCGTTGGCGCTGGAGGTCGGTTCGACGCTCTTCGGCCAGAGCTTCAGCTCCTTCTTGTGGGTCCCGGAGTCATCGCCTCGGGACACCCACAGCGCCTTGCCGGCCTTGCCGGCATCGGCGATGGCCTGCATGGCCGCGGTCGTGTCCGCAGAGCCTTTCACGCCAGCCGGATCCGATGCGGGGCCCACGATGAGGAAGTCGTTGTACATCACTTGGTAGCGGCCGGCGGCCCACCCCTCGGCGACGGCCTTTTCCTCGTCCGCCTTCGCGTGGACGAGCATCACATCGGCGTCCCCGGCCTGGCCCAGCTTCAGCGCTTCGCCGGTACCCACGGCGATGACCTTCACCTTGTACTGGGGATACGCCTTCTCGAATGCAGGGATCAGCTCGTCGAAGAGCCCTGAATCCTGAGTCGACGTGGTCGACGAGAGGATCAGCTCGGTGGTCTCGGCGGGCTTGGTTTCCGTGGTCGTCGAGCTCGTGTTCGATGAACCGCAGCCCATCAGGGCCAGAGCGGCGACCAGAACGCCCACGAGGACGGTGCGTGCGAGGAGCACGCGGTGACGATCACGCATGTCTGTCTCCTTTCCAATCGGGAGGCCGGGTCGTTTCCTGCC
>CAYHCN010000071.1:0-7470 GCA_964354945.1 uncultured Eubacteriales bacterium | reverse complement strand
ACGTGCACGTTGACGGGGAAGCGGTTCGGCGGCGGCGTGTCGATGACCGAGAGGTCGCGCACGCCCGAGAGCCCCATCTGCAGGGTGCGGGGGATCGGCGTGGCGGTCATGGTGAGCACATCGACCTGCTCGCGCAGGTTCTTCAGGTGCTCCTTGTGCTCGACGCCGAAACGCTGCTCCTCGTCGACGACCACGAGTCCGAGGTTCTTCGGGGCGACGTCAGCCGAGAGCAGCCGATGCGTGCCGACCAGCACGTCGACGGTCCCGTTCGCGAAGCCTTCGAGCGCCTTGGCCTGCTCGGCGGGGCTGCGGAATCGCGACAAGACCTCGGTGTCGACGCCAAAGGGAGCGAAACGCTCGCTGAAGCTGATGTAGTGCTGCTGAGCGAGGATCGTCGTCGGACACAGCACCATGACCTGCTTCTTGTCCTGAGTGGCCTTGAACGCGGCGCGGATGGCGACCTCGGTCTTGCCGTACCCCACGTCGCCGCACACCAGGCGGTCCATCGGCTTGTCGGACTCCATGTCCGTCTTCACGTCCGCGATAGCTGCGAGCTGGTCGGGCGTCTCCTCGAAGGGGAACATCGCCTCCATCTCGCGCTGCCACGGCGTGTCGGGGCCGTAGGCGAAGCCGGTGACCGTGGCCCGCCGCGCGTACAGGTCGACGAGGTCGAACGCGAGCTTGCGAGCGGCCTTGCGGGCCTTGCCGGTGGCCTTGCTCCAGTCGGCGGTGTTGAGCCGTGTGACGCGAGGCGAGGAGCCGTCAGGGCCCACGTAGCGCGTGACGCGGTCGATCTGGTCGACCGGCACGTAGAGCCTGTCGCCCTTCGCGTACTCCAGCAGCAGGTAGTCGCGCTGCTGGCCGAGAACCTCCTGCCGCACGATCTCGCGGAACAGCGCGATGCCGTGTACCGCGTGGACCACGTAGTCCCCCGGCGCGAACGCGAAGCTCATCTTCGTGGGATCCATCGTCCGCCGAGCGGTCCGCCGAGCCGACCGGGGGTAGACGTCGTCGATCGAGACCACTGCAAGGCGAGCCTCGGGGATCACGTACCCCGCTGGAACGTCGACGTCGGAGAGGTCGACCACGCCCGCCACCAGCGGGGTGCGGTCGTCCTGGTCGGCGAGGACGTGCGCGGCGTGATCGCGCTCCTCGGTCAGGGGCACGCCCGCCTCGGTGAGCACGCCGCGCACCCGCTCGCGGGCGCGGCGGTCGGGCACCGCGACGACGACGGCGTTGCCGGCGCCCGCGAGCGACCGCACCCCGCCGACGAAGCGCTCCTCGCCGCCGGCGACCTCGGGACGACGCCCCACGAGCTCGGCGTCCACGGCGCCACCGGCGCGCATGAGGGTGACGAGCGTGAGCCGCTGGCGCTCGCCGAACTCGAGCTTGCCCGGCGGTACGTAGAGGGCGTCGAAGTCGACCTTGGCGGCCTTGGCGAGGGGCTCGAGTTCCTCTCGGCGACGGACGGCGTCATCGAAGAGCGAGCGCGGCTCGGCCACCACGACGAGGGTCTCGGGCGACAGGTACTCGGCGGGAACGCCGGGGCGCTTGTAGAACAGCGGGAGGTACTGCTCGATGCCGTTGAAGTACACGCCCTGCTTGATGAGCTCGAGGTGGTGCGCGACGAACGGGTCGGTCAGGGCCGGGGCCTGTAGCACCTTCTCGGCGTTGCTCGCAGCGCGCACGCCGAGCGCGAGCTCGCGTACCGGGTAGATCTCGACGCTGCCGCTCTCGCCGATCGACTGGCCAGTGCTCGGCACGAACCGCTTGAGCGTCTCGATCTCGTCGCCGAACAGCTCCACTCTCACCGGGTTCGAGGCATCGCCCGGGTAGATGTCGAGCACGCCGCCGCGAACTGCGAAGGTCCCCCGCTCGTCAGCGAGATCGCGGCGCTCGTAGCCCATCCGTGCGAGCGCGTCGGTCGTGGCCTCGAGATCGAGATCGTGGCCGACGTCGAGCACGAGGGGGTCGAAGACGTGACTGCCCTGGGGCGGCACGGTTCGCAGCAACGCTCTCGCCGAGGCGACGACGACCATGGGGCGCGCCTTGTCCAGCGAGTGCAGCGCCCGCGCCCGCGCCGACACGATCTCGGGGTCGGGAGCGTCGCTGCCCCATGGAAGGTCGGGGCGGTCGGCGTAGTGGATCACGAAGTCGCGGGAGAGGTACGCCGCGGTCTGCCGAGCGAACCGTTCGGCGGGCTCCTCGCCGGAAACGACGACGAGCACCGGGCGGCCGAGGCGAAGCGCCAGCGCGGAGACGAGCACAGGGCGGATGAGGCCCGGAACGGCCAGCGACGCATCGTCGCCCGCCTCGAGAGCGTCCACGATTGAGCGGTACGACGCCGAGTGGGCGAGCGAGGATTCGATGCGGTCGATGAGCACGGGGTAACGCCTCCTCGGCGGGGTCGCAACAGCACGAAAGCCCCGAACCGGAAGCGACCGGGCGGGGTGCTCGCGGAGTATACCACCGCCCTGACGCGGGGAAACGGAGCAGGAGTACACTCGTGCGATGTGTCCTGGCGCGAAGCCCGAAGGAGAGCATCGAAGCGTGACCGACGAGCACAGCCCGCAGAACACAGCCGATGTGCCCGAACTCGCGCCGGAGGTGGACAACGGCCTCGACAACCTCGAGACCCGCGAGGCCGACGTTGTCGAACCGACGGCAGAGGTCGTTCGCCACGGGGGCACATTCGAATCGTTCCGCTACCGTGCATACGCGCTGTTCTGGAGCGGCGCGCTGGTCTCGAACGCAGGGTCGTGGATGCAGACCTACGCGCTGGGCATCGTCGTCTACGGCTTTCGGAGATCGTCTTTCGATCTTGGCCTGGTCAACTTCTTCTCGCAGATCCCGGTCCTGTTCCTCGCGCTTCCGGCGGGGCTGCTCGCCGACCGCGTCAGCAAGCGCAAACTGATCATCTGGGCGCAGGCCATCCTGCTCGTACAGGCCGCTGCGCTCGGCTACCTCTACACCACAGGCCACCTGTCCTCGAGGACTCCGGTGATGTCGTTGGCGTGGGTCGCCGCGCTCGGGCTTGTCGGCGGCGTGATGTCCGCACTGACGTTCCCTGCGTGGCAGTCGTTCCTGCCCGAACTCGTCCCCAGGAGGTCGCTGCTCAACGCCATCGCCCTCAACTCCGCCCAGTTCCAGTCGTCTCGACTGCTCGGTCCTCTCATCGCCGGCGCGCTGGTTGTTGCAGGCGCAGGCATGGGCCAGATCTTCTATGTGAACGCGGCGAGCTTCCTGTTCGTGATCGCCGCGCTGTGGGCTATGAGGCCTCCGACGCCCGCGGAGCTCGGGTATCCGCCAGGCGGTCCGGGTCCGTCGGGTCGGCCGGCGAGTGCCGGCGCCCAGCGCGAGGGCTCGATGAAGACGCTTCTTGCGGGAATCCAGTACGCACGGCAGAACAGCGCAGTGGGCTGGCTGATCGTGACCACTGCCGTACTGACGGTGTTCGGCTTCCCGTACATGACCCTGCTGCCGGCCATCGTGAACCGCACGCTCGGACTGGCCGAGGGCGGCGACGCCTACAAGCACGCGGTCGCCTACATCATGGCGGCCAACGGCCTCGGCGCCATGTTCGGAGCTCTGGTAGTCGCGAGCCTGCCGGCCACCACGAAGCGGGAGCGCCTGATCCCGTTGACGCTGGTGGGCTTCTCGGTCGCGCTGGTCGGCTTCGCTCTGTCCCGTTCCCTGGCCGTGACGATCCTCTTCTCGACCGTCGCCGGCATGGCGATCCTGGCGACCAACTCCCTGTCCAACACTTCGATCCAGGCAGCGGTGCCCGGTCACCTTCGCGGGCGCGTCATGGCCCTGTTCATCATGTCCTTCATGGGCATCATGCCGATCTCGGGTCTGCTGTTCGGCTGGATCGGCGGACTCATCGGACCGTCGAACGCGGTACTCGTGGGAGCCATCGCCCTGGGTGCGTGGGCGCTGCTCCTTGTCTTCCGACGTTCTATGATCACCCCCAAGGAGCCCTCCGAGGTTCCGGCTGCGAACGCCGCCTGAGGTCGCCGACGAGCGAAGCCGGCGCAAGAGACGCGCAGAGCGAGGAGACACGATGGCCAAGAAGTCGCCCGAGGCTACACCGCACCTCACCTCCGCGGAGCGTGCCACGCGCGTGCCGACGTACATGGCCCGTCTCGAGGAGCACTACGGCGACCCCAAACCGGCGCTTGCCTACACCAACGCGTACGAGCTGCTCATCGCGGTGATCCTCTCGGCCCAGAGCACCGACGCGGGCGTGAATAAGGTGACCCCTGTGCTGTTCCAGCGTTACCCCGACTGCGCCGCGCTGGCCTCGGCGGACCCCGCGGAAGTCGAGGCGATCGTGCACGCGACCGGGTTCTTCAGGCAGAAGACCAAGAACATCATCGCGAGCTGCCAGACGATCGTCGCCGAGCACGGCGGCGAGGTCCCGGACACCATGGAGGAGCTCACCGCACTTCCCGGTGTCGCCCGCAAGACCGCCAACATCGTGCTCGGCAACGCGTTCGGGAAGGTCGAGGGCATCGCGGTGGACACGCACGTCTTTCGCCTCGCCCACCGACTCGGGCTCTCCGAGGCCACCGACCCCGACAAGATCGAGATCGATCTGTGCCGGGAGATTCCGCGCGACCACTGGCACCGCGTGAACTACGACCTCATCAGCCACGGACGCGTCATCTGCATAGCCAAGCGTCCGGCATGCGGGGCGTGCTTCTTGAACGACATCTGCCCGAGCGCGTTCCAACCTGCCGGATGGCGCGAAGAGGTCACGTAGCGCTGCCGCATCGACTAGCGCAAAGCGATGTCGAACCAGACCGCCCACCCGATGAACAGCACGAACAGCGGGATCATCGCGTACGCCCAGAGCCGCTCTCGGCGGACGAACTCGTCGAGGGTCATCCGGTCGGCGACTCGCCGCCACGCCATCCCGTTTGCTCGCGTGGCGAAGTGCGCCTCAAAGGCGACGGTGACGATCACAACGACCGCAGATGCGACCTTGAGTGCCGCGGGCCCGCCGAGCGCGGTCCGGATGATGCTGTCGGTGAACAACCAGATCGGAAGGAAGAACGCGCCCACCCACTGGTGATGGCCGGGGCCCCACAGGAACGGCACCAGAAACGCACCGAGGTTGAAGCGGGGGAGCTGGGGCAAGGTCTCCCCTGCCTCGAGCATCATTCTCCCGAACAGGGCCTCCTTCGGGTGACCCGACGGGCAGGATCCGTCATCACAGCGCTCGACCATCCGATCGCATACCACGCAGTAGCCGACCTGCCGCAGGTCGAGGCGGGCGGCCTCCAGGCCCTCGACTTCCTCGATGCCGGCGAACGGCATGTCCGCGTGCGCAGGCCTGCCCGTCGGCTCGAGGGAGGGGTCTCCGTGGCTGTGGCGAGGCTCAGCCAAGCCACGCCGCCGCAAGCGCTGCGAGCAGGATCGCCGGCAACAGGTTGCCCACCGGCAGCCGCTTGATGCCCGCGAGGTCGAAGCCGATCCCTAGGATGAGCGCACCGCCGGCAGCCTGGATCGCCGCGATGACCGCGGGGGTCATAACGCTGCCCATGCTGCTCGCTGCTAGCGCGATCCCACCCTGGACGACGATGACCGGAATGACCGACAGGCCCACGCCCACGCCCAGCGTAGACGCGAGCGCGATGGAGGCGATGCCGTCGAGCGTCGCTTTGAGGTACAGCGTCGAGGGGTCTCCCAGCCCGTCCTGGATCGAGCCGAGCACGGTCATGGCCCCCACGCAGAAGAGGAGCGACGCGGTCACGAAGCCCTCGACCAGCGTGTGCCCCTTCGCGTTGGGCTCGTCGGTCTTGGGGGTCGGCGCGAGGAAGGGCATCCGCCCAGCGATCTCCTGAAGCCAGTGCCCGAAGCGCTCGAGATAGTGCTCGATCCTCAGCAGCTCGCCGATGATCCCACCTAGCACCAGCGAACCCACAAGGACCAGCGGCGCGTAGTCACCCATATCGGTCTTGCCCAGGGCGTTGAGCCCGCCGATCGCCATTCCCGCGCCGATGATGATCGTCGAGAGTCCGATGGCCCGAAACGCGGTGTCCCGCATGCGATCGTGGATCAGGCCGCCGAACGCAAGACCGATCGCCGTCCCGACGAGGATGGCCACGACGTTGACGATGACACCAAGTCCCGGCATCGAGCCTCCTGTGTGGGTCCTACTCGCCCGTGTCCGCGCCCTTGTCGAGCCACAACTTCTTGAACTCCTCGGTGATCAGGTTCGCACCCTCGGGCAAACCCTCGTCCCGAGCAACGCCGCTCCGCCTCTTCTTCGCCTTGGGTCGGGCATCCTCGAAGCACGACTCGCGGGGAAGCACCTTCAAGCTCTTGCCGAGATGGTCGCGCACCCTTGCCGCGAGTCCGTTGTCACTCGTCACCAGGACGATGTCCCCGCTCGCTCCGCTCGCCGCCGAGACGATCGCGTCGTCCGCACTCTGCCCGCTCCGCGAGAACCTGACGTCGACCTCGCCGATCCGCTCCCCGACTCCCGCACCCTGGGCACCGTCGAACACGATCACGATGCGGCCTCGTCCCAGGAGCGTCGATCCGCGCGTCGCAAGCCGACGGGCGAGCGCCACGCGCTGCTCCTCGAGAGAGAGCCCGCGCGTGGCCGGATCGGACCGGGTGACATTGTAGCCGTCGACGAGGTAGAGCATTCGCCTATCTTAGCCATCCGACCACTCTGCGGGCGCGTTCACGCACGTCGTCACGGCGTGGCCCCCATCGAGGCGATCGCCTCGGCGAGCGCAGTGGCCTTCTCCTCGGTGACCTCCCCGCTCGTGCGCCACACGATCTCGCCTTCGGCGTCCAGCAGAAGGACGTAGACGGTGTCGAACGACGGCAGGTCGAGGTTGCGGGCGAATGCGCGGAGGTCCGTGTACGCGGTGAGGGTGTAACGGCGGGCGTCGGGATCGGGAATACCGGCCCGCATGCCTCCGTCGATCCAGAACCTCCCAGGCAGGTATGCCCTCGACAGCGCAGGCACCTCCCAGACCGTAAGGTCCGGGTATGCCTCGGCAACGGAGGACAGGACGCGCATCCACCCGTCGAGAAGCAGGGTGTGCCACCGCTGGAACGCGATCATCACGACCCGAGGACCGGCGGGCAGGTCCTCGGGCAGTGTGATGTTCCTGCCCTCGAGATCGCTCGCGGCGAGTCTTGGGAAACGCACGCCCACTCCTTCGTCGTAGTGCCCCCGGCGGTAGTCGCCGCACGGCCGTCCTTGTCCAGCGTACCCCTCGCACGCACGTGCGTCGCTCGCGCGGTTCGGAGGTAAGTACAGGTCAGGGAGAAGGAGGCCTCAATGGACGAGCTCAGGATGCCCGAGGAAGGCGAAGCTGCGCCGCGACTGTCGAGACCGACGGCGACAGGCGGGACTTTCGACTTGGCGGACCACCGCGGGCAGTGGGTAGTGCTGTACTTCTACCCCCGAGCCAACACCCCCGGTTGAACGCACGAAGCCAAGGA
>CAYHCN010000070.1:0-7528 GCA_964354945.1 uncultured Eubacteriales bacterium | reverse complement strand
GTGACCATCTGGATCTCCTGCAGCGCGCTCACGCATCGTCGTCTTCTACCCGGACGCCGGCGTGAGCGCGCTGCAGGAGATCCAGATGGTCACCCAGCCGGGTGACAACCTCAGCGTGTTCCGGCTGGCCGGCGACTTCGACGACTGCCAGAGCTCCGTCAAGGCCGTCTTCGACGACGCCGCGTTCGCCGAGGAGCTGGCCGGCCGGCACGGCCTGGCGCTCTCCTCGGCGAACTCCATCAACTGGGGCCGGCTGATGCCTCAGATCGTCTACTACGTGAGCGCGTACGCGGACATGGTCGCGTCGGGGGGCCTGCGTGCCGGCGAGCCGATGGACGTGTGCGTGCCCACAGGCAACTTCGGCAACATCCTCGGCGGGTACTACGCCCGCCAGATGGGCGTCCCCATCGGCCGCCTCATCTGCGCCAGCAACGAGAACAAGGTCCTCACCGACTTCATCGCCACCGGCGTCTACGACATCTCCGACCGCGAGTTCGTGACGACCCCGAGCCCTTCGATGGACATTCTGATCTCCAGCAACCTTGAGCGCCTGCTCTTCGAACTCGCCGACGCCGAGCGCGTGCGCGAGTGGATGGCCCAGCTCGCTGCCGAGAGGCGGTTCAGGGTCGATGTCGAGACGTTCGCCAAGATGCGCGAGCTGTTCAGCGGCGACTTCGTGACCAACGACGAGTCGCTCGCTACGGTGCGGGGGGTGTGGGAGGAACAAGGCTACCTCGTCGACCCGCATACCGCTGTCGCGTGGGAGGTCGCCGAGCGGATGCGTGCCGAGAACCCAGTGCTCGTGGTGTCTACCGCACACTGGGCGAAGTTCGGCGGCGACGTCTACCGGGCGCTCAGGGGGCTGCCGTACGGCTCGCCGCTGCCCGTCGACGTCGCGCAGCTCACCGGCGTCGAGCTCCTCACCCGCGTGCAGTCGATCGCGACCGAGGGCGCGTGCGTTCCGCGCGCGCTCGCCGAGCTCGACGACGCCGAAGTGCGGTTCCCCGACGTCGTCGACGCGGGTCGCGAAGGCGTCGAGGACGCCGTCCGGGAGTGGCTGGGCTAGCGAATCGGGGCAGCGGGGTACACTACCCCATCATGGCTGACGACACGTACCAACTGCTGCAGCACTTCGTCGACGCGCTGTTCCGCGGCCTCGCCCGCGAGGAGCGCGTGACGCGTCTCGACGCCGTCGTGCGCGCGGAGGCATCTGACCTGCCCGAGGAGCTGCTCGAGATCGTGCACCTCCTGCCACCGGGGCGTTTCAACCGTCAGATGCTCGCCGACCAGCTCAACAGCGCGATCGTCGGCCACGGGTGGAGTCGAATCTACGGGACGGTCGAGTAGGGCTTCGCGGGGGCTGCGCGCCGGCCCGAACTCCCTCCTCAGCCCGTCGTGTGCCGCGTGAGGCCCCCAAGTGCCGCCCCGATGCACACCGCCGCGAGAGAGGCGACCCCCACGAGTACGTCGTTGAGAAGCGCGGCCCGCTCGATGAACGCGTAGCCGACGAGGAGCGCGACACCGGGGATGCCGATCCATAGCCCCCACGCCCATCCCGTACGAGGGCCGAGCGCGCCGGCCACGAAGCCGAGCACGAAGTAGACCGCAGC
Organism: uncultured Eubacteriales bacterium; assembly: GCA_964354945.1. Taxonomy (GTDB): domain Bacteria; phylum Actinomycetota; class Coriobacteriia; order Anaerosomatales; family CAVXGS01; genus CAVXGS01. The sequence goes on along the minus strand of CAYHCN010000070.1, from coordinate 5,918 downwards.
GACCAGTGCGACCGCCCGGAGGAACTCGGCGCGACTCCCCGAGTCGCTGAAGACGACGTTCACGGCGCCGAAGAAGCCCCACGCGAAGCCCGCCAGCACTGCGGCGACCTTGCCTGCGATGCCCTTCCAGTCCACCGAGCCTCCCGCCACGCGATTGCGTTGGCTAGTCGCCTGCGGGGGCCTCTGCCCTCCGCGCCGACAAGCCGAGAATCGCAGCACCGACAAGACCCGCTACCAGCGATGACCCGAGGATAGCGACCTTGGCGCCGATCAAGTACCGAGAACCTTGCGCGTACGCGAGACTCGCGACGAGCAGCGACATCGTGAACCCGACGCCTCCGAGCACGCTGACGCCCACCACGTGTTCCCACGTCATGCCGTTGGGCAGCTTCGCTGGGCCGAGCTTCGTCCCGATCCAGGTCGCAACGCCGACACCGACCGGTTTCGCTACGAGCAGGCCGAGCGCGATGCCGAGCGCCACCGGCTTGCTCACCATGTAGTAGGCCAGGCCGTCGCCGGTGATTCGAACACCGGCGTTCGCCAGCGCGAACAGCGGCAGGACGCCGAAGGCGACCCACGGGTGCAGAGCGAACTCGAGGCGCTCGAGAGGCGCTGAACCGCTTGGCCGGGCGGGAATCGTGAACGCGACGAGCGCGCCGGCCAGTGTCGCCTGGACCCCCGACTTGAGGACGCACCCCCACAGGATCAGGCCGAGCACAAGGTACGGGGCCAGGGCATTCAGCCGCATCCGATTGAGGGCGGTCATCATCGCCAAGACGAAGACCGAGATCAGGAGCCAAAGGATGTCGATCCCGTAGGAGTAGAACACGCAGATGACGACAATCGCGCCGAGGTTGTCGACGATCGCTACGGCCACGAGGAACACGCGGAGGGTGGCGGGCAGACGCCTGCCGAAGAGTGCCACCGCGGCCAGCACGAAGGCGACGTCGGTAGCGATGGGGATAGCCCATCCCCGGACCTCGGGCCAGGACCGGTTCAACGCCAGGAATACGAGGGCAGGAACGACCATGCCTCCGATAGACGCGATGACGGGAAGCGCCGCCTTCCCCGCCCCGGAGAGCTCGCCGACGAGGACCTCACGCTTGATCTCGAGCCCGATGACCAGGAAGAACAGCGCCATGAGCCCTTGGTCCACGAACTCGTGCGCGGTCACGTCGAAGACGCGCCCTCCGAGCGTGGCCGACAGCGTCTGGTGCCAGAAGCGCTCGTAACCCGCCGCCCAGGGGCTGTTCACTAGGAGCATCGCAGCGCCTGCTGCGACGAGCAGCAGGATGGCACTCGCCGTCTCGGTCCGGGAAAAGCGCAGAAACGCCGGGCCCTCGACGCCCGGGCGCGCTTCGACCTCGCCCCGTGCTCGGGCGCTCGCAGTGCCCCGCCTCCCAGCGGTTCGGCCTTTCAGGCCGGGTCCTCCGACGGCGCCACGACCAACTCCAGGATAACGACGTCGAGCCACGTTCCGAACTTGCGCCCGACCTCCTTGAGATCGCCGACGCGCTCGAAGCCGAGGCGTTCGGCCATCCGAATCGAGGCATCGTTGCCCGAGACAACCTGGGAGATCAGCGCGTGTAACCCGAGACCACGAGCCTCGTCAATGAGGGATTCCAGGAGCCAGCCGCCGACACCGCTTCCTCGCTGCGAATCGGCGACGTAGACCGCCACTTCCGACGTGTGGACCCACGCGGGGCGTTCCCGATACGGTCCCAATGCTGCCCACCCGACAACCTCGCCGTCGCGCTCGGCGACGATGACCGGGTGCCGGGGGTCGCGATCGGACAGCCACCATTCCCGGTCCTCGTCGGTCTTCGGCCGGGTGTCGAAGGTCGTGGTCGAGTTCAGCACGTAGTGGTTGTAGATCGCCGCGATCGCCCCCGCGTCGGTGACGGTTGCGCGTCGGATGGTTATGTCGTCCACTCGAGCCCTTCCGGCCGTGATGGGAGTGAGGTTCGCGAACCGTCTACAGGATCGACAGCCCGACCCACGACGTGCCTGTCGTTGCGTGCGCTGCGTCGGTCGGATGCTCGGCGCGCACGCGCCACTTCCCCTTCGATGGCAGGGGGATCGTCCGCCGATAGACCGAACCGCCGACAGTGTCCGAGAGCACCGCCCACGTCGAGACCCTGCGGACCCAACGCCCCGACTCGTAGCGCTCGAACCGCAAGACGACCGCTCTGCTCCCTGCGGCGTGCCGAGGCGCCAGCGCCCCCGAAACGGTCACCCGCATGCCGGTCCTGGCCGCGAGCCGGGGCGCGGAAAGGGCCACGTGCGGTGCGATCGTCAGTGTGGTGCTGGTGCTGGCGACGAACGGCATCGGCGGCTTCACGACGACACGGACCGACGACCGCGCCCTCGGCACCCACGGCAGAACGTAGCTCCCGTCGGGGAGGGTGATCGATGACGAGACCGTGCTCCACGCGCCGCCGGACCATCGCTGAAGGGTCACTCGTAGGCCCTGGAAGGCGGCGCCCGATGCGTTCGCGACCCTCCCACGGATCGCCGCACTGCGTCGCCACGGGGGTGTCGAGTCGTAGCTCGCGACGCGGACGACCGGCCGGCGATCGGCGACCCAGAACCCCGGCGCGCTACCCGTCGCGTTCACCCCAACGGCATACCGCGTGGCGTCGAATGAAGGCGGTGGCGAGGACGAAGCCAGCGCGGTGGCCACGCCCGACGAAATCGCACGCCGCCACCACACGAAGGTCGGCTCTGGAGAGGACGAGTCCTCCTCGGCGACGATTCCGCCCGTGGAGCCCTCTCCTCCCGCCTCCTCGACCGGGAGCAGCCAGTAGGCGTGCCCAGCGACTGCACCCACTTCAACGGTGCGGGTCTCCGTCGTCTGCCGCAGCACCACGGGCACGGCTGGCGCGCGGTACGCGATCACGCGCCACTCGGTCCGCAGGAACGCCACGGGGTCCGTGAAGCCGTAGAGGTTCGAGCGCGTGTACGTGTGGCCTCGGAACGGGTTGTTGTCGGAGGGATACGAACGGCCGGAGTGGATCCCGAAATGCAGGTGAGTGGGCGACGAGGCGTTGACGCTGCCGATGACTGCCCCCGCCTTTACCGTCTTGCCCTTGGCATACCGAAGGCTCTGGAGATGACCGTAGACCGCCCAGAACTCCCTGCCCTGCGCGGTCTTGTGGAGAATGACGACCGCTCCGCCCTTGCCACCGCCGGGCCCATAGCCGTCGACGTACTTGGACTCGAGGACGACCCCATCGCCTACCGCGTGGACCGGCGACCCGTAGGAAGCGGACATGTCCTGCGCGAGGTGCCAAGCGCCGGGGCGGTTGGCCATCCAGCCGTCCATGCCCCCGAACGTCTCGCGGCCGGTCGGCCAGTACCAGTTGTGGGTCCCCTGCCCCGCATAGGCGGACGCCGGGGCGAGAAGAGCGACACCCATCACCGCCAGCATCGCTGCAGCTGCCAGCCCGGCAGCAAGCTGCCGCGATCCCCCTTGTGAGGAAGCCACTATCGGGTTCTCCTCCCCGTTCTACTGCCCGAGGCAGTAGAGGTAGCCGTCCCGCGAACCGATGAACACCCGGTTCTTCCATACGAGCGGCGCAGACTCGACCGACCCTCCGGTCGCGAAGGACGAAAGCTGCCGCATGGCGACCTTCCAGTACCGTCCGTCAGGGCTCGGCAACGCGCCTGCCTGACCCTTCCTCGCGGGCGTGTAGCGAAGCCCGAGCACCCGGACCTTGCGGTCGTAGCCCCCCACCACGATCCGGTCGCCGACGAACGCGGGCGTCGAGATGCTGGCTCCGACGAACTCCTCGGCGACCTTGTAGGGGACGCGCACGGGGGCCGACGGCCCCGGACCCTTCACCTTGCGCGAGGTCAGGACGTCCTGAGAGACCACGTAGAGGTTGCCGTCGACGCTCGAGAATGCGGCCAGCCGAGGCCGCGAGCCCTTGTTCGTCGCGTCGTTGACCGTGGCCGAGCCGACACTGCCACCGGCCCACTCCGACACCCCGCGGCTCGGGGTCGGGAAGTACCACACCGGCGACTTCGCGGCGGGTTCGGTCGGGTCGAACATGTACAGGCCGCCGTCCTCCTTGATGTACTGCTTCTCGATGGTCACCAGCAAGCGGTCGGCGTAGTTCACGACAGGAGTGCCGTCGATGTCCGAACCCGTCTTGTAGTCCCACACCACCTTGAGCGTCTTGCGGTCGAGACCGTAGACGTGCCCCGAACCCGCGGTGATGTAGATGACGTCCCCGATCGCCGAGGGAGACGCCTCCACGGCGAGATTCGCCCCGCCGACATCCGGGTGCCTGGCGACGTCGGACGCGTCGTAGAGCTTGCGGGATTTGGCGAGGACGACCGGTTGACGGACGCCGTTCACCATCCGCGTGCGGAACGGGTCCAGCGCGTACACGTAGCCCGATTCGACCGGCGCGTAGAGCACACCCTTGTACCACAGCGGGCTGGAGTCGACGTCCTGGCTGTAGTTCGCGGTCTTGGGAACCGGCAGGCGCCACAGCTCCTTGCCGTTCGCGAACGAGACTGCACGCAGCGGGGCGATCCGCTTGTCGCCGACGCTCAGTTCAGATCCCCGGCGCGACCCGGACACCACGATGATGCGGTTCGCCTCGGAAGTGGGCCTGGGGTTGGCGACGACCGTGTTGGTGCCCTTCATGACGTCCGGCCATGCCGACTCCCACACCACGCCCCCCGTCTTCATCGCGATCTTGTGGAGGTTGTGGTCGTACCCCCCGATGAGCAGCCAGTCGGTGCCCTTGTCGCGCACCACCGTGGGCTGCCCCGTCCATCCCGTTCCCGACCAGTACTCGGTCTTGTTGTCGGACTTGCGCTGGGTGGGGCCCGACCCGATCTTCGTCTTCCAGATCAGGGACAGGCGCGTCGGCGCGGGGCCGAGCCCCGACGAGTTGCGCTTCTCCGCACCGAGGAAGGACGGGTGCAGCACGCCTTGGGAGACCTGCGCGGCCCGCGAACCGGCGGCCGCGGCCTTCTTGACGGGCTTCGGCTTGGTCGCCGACGTCGTCGTCTCGCGCGTCGACTGATTCGCACGCGGCTTCGACGTGGACACGGAGTCATCGGGACCCGCAAGAACCGCGTACGCCAGCCATCCCACAAGCATTACCACGACAACGACGGCCAGGACCGGGGCCCAGGGGAAACGGCGTCGGGAGCGGCGCCCGCGATAGGTCTGGACGACCGGCTGCTGGCGCGGGCGTGAGCGAGGCGAAGGCCTCGGAGAACGGCGTTGGGGCATGCTCGCATGGTAGCCAAAGGCGGCTATCGATGCATCTTTGCGCGCGGGGCGGAGCGCCCGCCGCGCCTATGCGGTCCATCGCTCCAAGCACTGTTCACGTTACACAGAAACGTCACACTTCTATGCACCGTGAGCGGCGCAAATCTGGCATAGGCGTTGCTTTGTCAAAGGCCAAGAGCGTGGCGCACCCGTCCTCCCCTCCCCCCTCGGGCGGGCGTCGCCCCTCAAAACGAGACAGGACGCGCCCTCCCCCCCTCGGGCGCGTCCTGCACTTTTCGGGGACTTGCCTACGAGGGGTCCGCGACTTCTCGTAGGCGGTCTCCGGATCGTGTACCCAAGTCACAACGAGCCCCTGTCGGCGTCGCCCAGGGGCTCGATCAACGGCTTGGCTGGCAGGCTGGGGACGCCTGTCCCCTCGCCGCTATCCGAAGCGACCGGTGATGTAGGACTCGGTTCGCTTGTCGTGTGGATTGGTGAACATCGTCTTGGTGTCACCCTGCTCGACCATGAACGCGGGTACGTCCATCGCTTCTCGGAGGAAGAACGCCGTGCACTGAGAGACACGCGCGGCCTGCTGCATATTGTGGGTCACGATGACGATGGTGACGTCGTCCTTGATCTCCGCGATCGTGTCCTCGATCTGCTGGGTAGAGATGGGATCGAG
>CAYHCN010000069.1:6459-7600 GCA_964354945.1 uncultured Eubacteriales bacterium | reverse complement strand
CCAGCACGCGAGTGTGGGGTCAAAGACCAGGTCAGCCGGGTGGAAGCGCGTACTCGATCTGGGGTGCGTTCCCGACAAGCCCTCCGAAAGGATCCGGATGCGCCGCAAGGCACTCGTTCTCCTCGTGGCAGTCGCGCTCCTCGCGGTCGTGGTCGGGCTGGTCGGCTGCAATCGGAAGCAGGTCGAGCAGGTCACCCCGCAAGTGAAGCCGCCCGCGATCAAGGAAGCGGGCACCCTGCGGGTCGGCATCGACCTCACCTACCCGCCCTTCGCGGGGGAGGACAATGGGCAGAAGGTCGGCATCGACGTCGATGTCGCCTCGGCGCTCGCCGAGAAGCTGGGCCTGAAGGTCGTGCTCGTGGACGTCGCAGCGTCCGAGGCGGCGACCGCGCTGGCAGACGACAGCGCGGACATCGTGATGTCCATCCCGCTCGACCAGGCGACCGAGGGCAAGGTCGCTTACGCGGGGTCGTACATCAGCGACGCGCCGGTCCTGTTCGCCAAGGTCGCGTCCGGTTCCGTCGAGCCGTCTGTGACCATTCAGCGCCTCGGCGACGACACCATCGGCGCGCAATACGGCTCGCCCGCGTTCTGGTACCTCCAGGACCAGCTGGGCGACCAGTACGTGAGGGGCTACTCCACGCTCGAGGAGCCTCTGGCCAAGCTGGCCGACGGGTCGCTGAAGATCGTCGCGGGCGATGCTGTCATCGGCTCCTACATTGCCCGGGAACTCGAGAACGTCCGTATGGTCGGTCAGTTGAAGCCCGCGGGGCTCATCGGTATCGCAGTGCGCTCCGACAACTCCGCACTACAGGAGGCCATTCGCGCCAGGCTCGAGGGTCTCGCGGCCGACGGCGTGCTCGCGACGATACGCAAGAAGTGGGTGGCGGATCTGCCGAAGCTGCAGCTTCCCGCATCCGCCGAGTCGACAGCGACTCCCTAGTTCTCGCCTAGCCCATCGCGACTCTGGGCCACTGCATCTTCCTCTCGGCTAACTGCATGTGTGTGCAACCGCGCGGTACAGGCAATCCAACGTGTATAGTAGCTTTTCGGAGTTATCGACCGAGGGGTAGTGCGATTCGTTCCGTGTGGGTTCCAAGGGAGGAATGATGAGAGGTCGCATTCTAGTACTGGGTCTCGT
>CAYHCN010000069.1:1735-6359 GCA_964354945.1 uncultured Eubacteriales bacterium | reverse complement strand
TTCGACGTCGATCTGGTGGCGGCCATCGCCAAGGAGATCGGCCTCGAGAGCAAGTTCATGACCGAGGGCTTCGACACCCTCATCCCGACCCTCAAGGCCGGGGGCAAGTTCGACATCATCGCATCGGGCATGACCATCACCGACGAGCGCAAGCAGGAGATCGACTTCTCGGACCCGTACATCGATTCGAACCAGTCGATCGCTATGAAGACGGGCTCGACGTACACCGACCCCGCTTCGCTCAAGGGCAAGAAGGTCGGCGCCCAGGCCGGTACCACCGGCCTCGCATGGGCCGAGGAGAACCTGAAGCCCGCTGGTGCGTCGATTGTGGAGTTCAAGACCGCCACTGATGCTCTGAACGCGCTGCAGGCCGGCAATGTGGATGCGGTCGTCAACGACCTGCCTGTGACCGCCTACCTGATCAAGGACAAGACCAAGGGCCTGTCCATCGTCAAGGAGATTCCGACCGGCGAGCAGTACGGTTTCGGTATCTCGAAGGACAACCCCGAGCTCACGAAGGCGATCAACGACGCCCTCAAGACGCTCAAGGACAACGGCGAGTACCAGAAGATCTACGACAAGTGGTTCGCCCAGCAGTAACGGTGGCTCTCTGGGGTCTAGCGGCCCCCGTCACTTGTGAACGCCAGAGGCTCCCGGCCCTCGGCCGGGAGCCTCTCCCACCACTAGGGACTGGTCATCCTTATGCAGGTCGCATCTCGTAGGCTCTCCAGCAGGTCCGTCTCGATCGCGGTTGTCGCGCTGCTGGTCATCGCAGCCACCCTCGTCATCGTCGTTCCTGCGTTCGCGCTGACCGGTGGGGTGACGGTAAGCCCGCAGGTAGGCGGTGTCCCGACTCGGTTCACCTTCGAAGGTCAAACCGACGGCGCCGCACCCATCAGTGAGGTCACGTTCACATTCCCGGAGGGTTTCGACCTCTCTGAGACGCGCGCGGAAGCGCTGACGCTCGAGGGCCTCACCCGCGTGCCCATCTCGGCGCAGACGACGATCGACGGCCAGATCGTGCGGTTGAGGTTCGAGCCGCCGATCTCGCCGACGTACAAGGACGAGAAGGGCGAGCAGCAACCCACGACGCTCCGCATCTACGTCTACGACGTTGTGACCACCAACAAGGGCGGGATCTACGAGCTACCTGCCACCTACACCGCCGACGGGCAGGAGCGGCCGCTGCAGACGTCGGCGGGAAGGAACATGAGCTTCGCGTACACATCGCCGACGCGGGCCGATATCATCTCGCGGTACCTCGACAAGCAGGCGTGGGTCACTTCGTTCAACAACATCAAGATCCTGTCGCTGTTCTTCAAGCCGCAGCTGATCGCGCTGTCGATACCGCTGCTGTTCTACGGGTGGTTGTACTCCATCGCCCTCGTGCTCATCGCGTTCCCGCTGGCGATTGCTGGCGGTCTCCTACTCGCGTTCGCGAAGATGTCGAAGATCGCGCCTCTGCGATGGATCGCCTCGGCATACGTGAACGTCATCCGAGGCACGCCGCTGTTCCTGCAGATCGCCGTTGTGTTCATCGGCCTGCGGGTTGCGGGCATCCGCGCTCCGGACTTCCTGACCAGCGTGTTCGTTCTGTCGCTGAACTCCTCGGCGTACCTCACCGAGATCTTCAGGGCGGGCATACAGTCTATTGCCAAGGGCCAGTTCGAAGCCGCGTCGTCGCTGGGAATGACGTACCCGCAGTCGATGCAGTTCGTGATCATCCCTCAGACGGTGAAGCGCGTGCTGCCGACGATGACGAGCGAGTTCATCCTGCTCTTCAAGGACACGGCGCTCTTCTCGGCGTTCGGCATCATCGAGCTCATGTATCGCGCCAACAGCATCGTGTCCCGCACCGGCAACCTCACGCCGTTCGTGGTCGCGGCCGTGTACTACCTGCTGATCACGATCCCGCTCATCAACTACGTCGGCAAGCTCGAGAAGCGGCTGGCCATCTCCGAGGGTGGGCACGGCGAGCCCCCGGGCACCCGCCCCAAGCGCGGCGTGATCATGGAGCCCGCCGAAGCGACTGCCGCAGCCGTTTCCGGCGCTGAAGAGGGGAGGGAGTAGCCGTGACCGACGCCACCTACGCCGGCGGTCCGATCGTCCGGATCCAGGATCTCCACAAGAGCTTCGGCTCCCTCGATGTGCTCCAAGGTGTCGACATGGACGTTCAGAAGGGCGAGGTCGTCGTCATCCTCGGCCCCTCGGGCTCGGGCAAGTCGACGCTCCTGAGGTGCATCAACCGCCTCGAGGAGCCGACTGGCGGCAAGATCTTCTTCGAGAACACCGAGATCACCGACCCTAAGACCAACATCAACGAGATGCGCGAGAACATCGGCATGGTGTTCCAGTCGTTCAACCTGTTCCCGCATCTCACTGCCTTGGGCAACGTGATGCTCGCTCAGCGCAAGGTGCTCAAACGCTCCAAGAACGAGGCGGAGCGAATCGCCATGGAGCAGCTGGAGAAGGTTGGACTCGGGGATCGCGTCGACTACTTCCCGGCGCAACTCTCGGGTGGCCAGCAGCAGCGCGTCGCCATCGCACGCGCGCTCGCGATGAACCCCCACGTGATGCTGTTCGACGAAGTGACCTCGGCTCTCGACCCCGAGCTCGTCCGAGGTGTTCTCGATGTCATGAAGGAACTTGCACTGGGCGGGATGACCATGCTCGTGGTCACCCACGAGATGGGCTTTGCCCGTGATGTTGCGACGCGCGCCGTCTTCATGGATGGTGGCGTCATCGTCGAGCAGGGCACGCCCGCGGAGGTCTTCGACCATCCGCAGTCGGATCGTACGAAGGACTTCCTCGGCCACATCACGTAGCGCCTTCGGTCGACCGCCCACCGCGCAGCCAAAGCTCAACTCCTTTTCGACGTGCGTTCATCGGGATTTCACAGCCTCCTGCGATACCTGAATGCATCAGGTACCGAATCAGGAGGCACGATGAGCGACGACAACCTTCTCGCCACGTCCGACGAACCTGCCGACGCGCCGCAATCCCGGTACGAGCGGAGCGATCGCGCGGCCCAACAGCGTAGCCGAGCGACCCGGCTCGGAGTGCTGATCGCCGGGCTCGTGATCATCACGACCGTCGGCGTGCTCCACCAAGTCGGGGGCATCGCCAAGCCGGTCGGCGTCGACGCCCTGTGCCCGTTCGGTGGCATCGAGACCCTGTGGTCGCTGCTCACCGGGGCCGGGCTTCTCCAGCGCATCGCTGTCTCCAGCGTGATCCTGCTGGGCGTCGTGGTGTTGATGGCGCTTGCCTTCCGCCGGTCGTTCTGCGGCTACATCTGCCCGCTCGGCGCACTTCAGGAGCTGTTCGGTAAGCTCGGCAAGATGCTGTGGAAGGGCAAGAAGCGCCCCGTCGTTCCAGCAGCCGTCGATCGCCCCGCCCGCTTGCTGAAATACGGCATCCTCGCGTTCTTCACCATCTGGACGTGGCAGGCTGCCGCGCTCGTCATCCGGCCCTACGATCCCTGGGTCGCGTGGATGCACCTCACGTCTGGCGAGCTGTTCGCCGAGTTCGGCATCGGTCTCGCCGTCCTCGGCGTCTCACTTGCGGGCTCGATCGTCTACGAGCGCTTCTTCTGCAAGTACCTCTGCCCGATGGGCGCCGTTCTCGGCGTGATGGCTCCCGTGTCGCTGTTCAAGGTTCGCCGCAATGCTGAGACGTGCATCGACTGCAAGGCATGCGACAAGGCGTGCCCGGTCAACGTGACCGTGTCCACGGTGGAGACCGTGAGCGACCGGGAGTGCATCAACTGCAACGAGTGCGTGAACTCCTGCCCCGTCGCCGAGACGCTCGAGGTGTCCGACGCCGCCTTCGGCAAGCATCGCACCTCGCTTCGACCGCAGCAGGTCCTCGGCCTGGTCACCGGCCTCATTGCGGTGCTGCTCGTCGCAAGCACGGCCAGCGGTGCCTTTGCCTGGACGATGCCGACGCTCGCGAAGTCCGCCGAGCAGAACGGCGGGGCCATCAACGTCGAGGACATTAAGGGCAGGATGAGCTTCGCCGAGGTGGCCCAGGCAACGGGCGTCCCTGCGCAGGAGTTCGAGGCACAGTTCGGCGTACAGCCCGCCGACATGACGGTGCCGATGAAGGACATCGCCGCGAAATACGGGTTCGACGTGCACACCGACGTTCGTGAGTGGATCGCCCAGCGTTTGGCCAGCATGCCTGCGCCGGCCGCGGGCGGCGGCACATCGAGCGCGGGCGCGGAGGCCCAGGGCGAGGATTGAGGCAGCTGCCCGTAGGGACCGGTCTGGTCGCCCGTGCTGTACCCGCCGTACCCCGACTCCCGAAAGCCTTTAGCGCCTTCGGGGGTCGGCTCGGCTTATGAACCGTCAAACGATAAGGGGTATCTTCTTGGTACATACGACTGCGGAGGAGGCGACGTCGACATGCAGATTCAGGTCGTAGGCCGGCACATGCCCGTCACGGACTCCATCAAGCAATACGTCGAAGAGAAGGTGGGCAAAGTAGCTAGGACCTTGGATCGAGACGATATGCGCGTCGAGGTCAGGTTGCACGTCGAGAAGAACCCCGAGATCGAGAATCACGATGTTGCCGAGATCACGGCATTCATCGGCGGCCGCGTGGTCCGCGCCGAGGAGGCGGCCAC
>CAYHCN010000069.1:0-1635 GCA_964354945.1 uncultured Eubacteriales bacterium | reverse complement strand
CCGAGATCACGGCATTCATCGGCGGCCGCGTGGTCCGCGCCGAGGAGGCGGCCACGGACATGTACGCAGCAATCGACATGGCTTCGGACAAGTTCGCCCGACAGATCAAGAAGTACAAGGGACGCCTCGACGATCGGCACAACGGCCGCGGACATCGCGTCCCCGAGATCGTGAAGACGGCAGCGGGTGACCAGCAGGTCGGCTCGACCGAGCCTCCGGAGGACACCGGCACGGTCGTCAGGACGAAGACGATCGAGCTCACGCCGATGACCGAGGACGAGGCGATTCTTCAGCTCGAGCTGCTGGGTCACGATTTCCTGATGTACAACTCCGCCGATACGGGCGCCGTGAACGTCCTGTATCGCCGAGACGACGGCGACTTCGGGGTGCTCCGCCCGGAGGAATAGACTCCGATTGCTCAACCTGCCGCCCCCGTTGCCGAGATCTCGGAGCGGGGGCGGTCTTGGATTCTCGGCCGGGAACCGCCGCAGCGGGGCTGTGACGTGTATCGTGACGGGGGTCACGCCTCGCGAACGAAGTGTGACGAAGGTCACAATACAACCGCCAATGCGCGCTATCGGAGTATTTGACACGCCTGAGCAGGCGCACCTAGTCTGATACGGGGCCGCACCGCTCACGCGGCGCGCGTGGCGATACTCGAAAGCAGCAGACAACGAAGCAAGGGGGCTCCGTCGTGGAGGAGCGCGCCTCACAGGTTCGCGTGGAGGACCTCGAAGACGCTCTCGGCCAAGTCGCCGAGATCAAGGCCGCCCGCGTGGTCACGTCTCAATCGGGAGCGATCGAGGAGATCCATGTCCTCGCGCTGCCGACGAAACCGGCCAAGCAGCTGGTCCGAGACATCGAGTCCACGCTGATGGCGAGCTTCGGGATCAACGTCGACCACAAGAAGATTTCCGTCGCCCAGCTGGGCCGCGCGGTCGCTGACGAGGTCACGAAGCCCACGGGCGCCGAAGAACCTGCGGGCGACGTGATGATGCGGCCGAAGATCGTGTCGATCAACGCGTCGGTCACGGGTCTCTCGGCGGGTGCGACGGTCACGCTCGAGATTGGCGCCAACAAGTACGTGGGTAGCGCAGACGGGCCTGCGAGCCAGAGCGGTCGCCTTCGGATGCTGGCTCTCGCCGCACTCGATGCGCTCGAGCAATGGTCCGGCGAGATGGTCAACTTCGCGCTCGAAGACGTGGCCATCGTGCAGCTTGGCCACGAGAAGGTCGCGGTTGCGTGTATAGTGCTGGTTACAAATTTTGGGGAGCAGACCTTCACCGGATCCTCCCTCGTGCGGCACAATGAGAAGGACGCAATCGTTCGCGCCACCCTCGATGCCCTCAACCGGCGCATCGGTTTCCTGACAACTGCATAGATGCCTCGCCGAGCCGACGAACGCGCATGACCCGATGGACACTGTCAGCCTGAAACTGAGCGGAGCGGACAGCGCTCTTCCATCGATAGCGGGGTGGGAGAAGACCGAGACTAACCCGACAGGGGGGTCTTCTCACCATGAAGCGTATGCTCATTGCCCTCGCATCGCTGGCGTCTATCGTTCTCGCCGGCGGTGCCTGGTTCAGGTGGTAGGACAACCAGGCTCGTCGACTCGGCTGGTATGGGAGGCGGTGA
>CAYHCN010000068.1:0-7621 GCA_964354945.1 uncultured Eubacteriales bacterium | reverse complement strand
TGACTTGGGGGTCGATGCTCACCACACCGTCGAGGACGTCGGCATCTGCCTGGGACAGGCGCTGTTCGAGGCGCTCGCCGACAAGAAGGGCATCCGACGCTACGGCGACGCGATGATCCCGATGGACGAGGCTCTCGTGCTCGCCGCCGTAGACGTCTCGGGCAGAGGACAGCTCCACTACGACGTCGACCTTCCCATCGAGCTCATTGGAAGCTTCGATACCACGCTCTCCAAGGAGTTCTTCATTGCGCTGGCAACCAACGCGGGGCTGACGCTGCACGTCCGCAGCCTTGCCGGCGAGAACGCGCACCACATCATCGAAGCGGCGTTCAAGGCCGCGGCTCGCGCGTTGCGCGAAGCGGTCGCCTTCGACGAGCGGGTCGAGGGCGTACCGAGCACCAAGGGTGCGCTGTGATCGCGATCGTCGACTACAAGATGGGCAATCTGCGCAGCGTCGAGAAGGGCTTCGAGCACGCCGGTGTCGCCGACGTTCGGATCACCGACGACCCCGAGCTCATCGAGGCCGCTGACGGCATCGTCTTGCCCGGCGTCGGCGCGTTTCGCGATGCTGCCAGCAACCTGCGGGCGAGCGGCGTCGAGCCGATCATTCGGCATCGCGTGGGGTCGGGGACGCCGTTTCTCGGCATCTGCCTCGGCCTGCAGCTGCTCGCCGACATCGGCTACGAAGACGGCGAGTGGGCGGGGCTGGGGCTGATCCCGGGTACCTGCGACAGACTCGCACCGGGCGTGAAGATTCCCCACATCGGGTGGAACACCGTCGAGTACCCCCGGGACTGCCCGCTCTTCGACGGCATCCCCGAGTCCACCGCGTTCTACTTCGTCCACAGCTACCGTCTCGTGCCGAGGGACAGCGACGTGATCATCGGCTCTACCGAGTACGGCGAGCGGTTCTGCTCGGCGGTCCAGAAGGGGAGCCTGTTCGCGGTGCAGTTCCATCCCGAGAAGTCCTCGAAGATGGGGCTGCAGCTGCTCGCCAACTTCGGGCGGATCGTGGAAGGGGCCCGGGCATGATCGTCTTTCCCGCGATCGACATCCTCGGAGGCGAGGCGGTCCGGCTACGCCAAGGCGACTACGACCGGGTGACCGTCTACAACTCGGACCCTGTCGAGCAGGCCCGTGAATGGGTGGCGCTGGGCGCCCAGTGGATACACGTGGTCGACCTGGATGGCGCCCGCGACGGGGTGCCCGGCAATATCGACGTGGTCGAACGCATCGTGGGTCGGGTCGGCGTGCCGGTGCAGGTAGGCGGCGGCATCCGGAGCATCGAAACGATGACGCGCCTGTACGGTGCGGGGGCGACCCGGATGGTGTTGGGTACCAAGCTCGTCACCGACCCCGACTTCGTTCGCGAGGCCACCTCGCTGTTCGGGGACGTGGTCGTAGCCGGCGTGGATGCTCGCGACGGCGAGGTCCAGATCGCGGGTTGGCGCGAGGGCTCGACGGTCTCGGCCAGCGAGCTGGTGGGCGAGCTGCGCGACCTCGGGGTGAGACACCTCGTCTACACCGACATCTCTCGGGATGGCATGCAGACGGGCATCGCCGCAGACGCGTACCGGAAGGTGGCCGCCGAGGCGGGCTTCCCCGTCGTTGCCAGCGGCGGCGTCTCCACGCTGGCGGACATCGAGGCGCTGGTAGCGCTGGGTCCCGCGGTCGTAGAGGGCGTCATCACCGGTCGTGCGCTGTACGAGGGCTCGTTCACGCTCGGTGAGGCGCTCAGGGTGGCACGGCGCGGCGCCGACGCGTCAGCAGCCTCCGCCGGCGGACAGGACGCGTGATGCGATGCTGATGAAGCGCGTCATACCCTGCCTCGACGTGCACGAGGGCCGCGTGGTCAAGGGCGTGAACTTCGTGAACATCCGCGACGCAGGCGATCCCGTCGAGATGGCTGCGGTCTACGACCGCGAAGGTGGCGACGAGGTCGTGTTCCTCGACATCACCGCCAGCCACGAGGATCGCCCGATGATGCTCGAGGTCGCCGCGCGCACCGCCGAGGAGTGCTTCATCCCCTACACGGTGGGCGGGGGGATGCGCTCGGCCGAGGACATTCGGGCGATGCTCTCGGCCGGCGCCGACAAGATCTCGCTGAACTCGGCCGCAGTGCGTTCGCCCGAGCTCATCACCCTCACCAGCGGCATCTACGGGTCGCAGTGCATCGTGGTGGCCATCGACGCGCGACGGATTCCCGGGGGTCGCGACCGGTGGGAGGTCTTCGTCAACGGTGGCCGCATCAACACCGAACTGGACGCGGTCGAGTGGGCCGCCGAGGCGGAGCGTCGCGGCGCGGGCGAGATCCTGCTCACGAGCATGGACTGCGACGGGACCAAGGACGGCTACGACATCCCCCTGACTCGCGCGGTCACGAATGCGGTCAACATCCCGGTCATCGCGAGCGGTGGAGCGGGCGAGCTGGACCACTTCGCCGAGGTGGTCGTCGAGGCAGACGCCGACGCGGTCCTCGCGGCGAGCGTGTTCCACTTCGGGCAGTACTCGGTCCGTCAGGTCAAGGAACACATGGCCGCGGCCGGGATCCCGGTCCGGCTGTAGGCCCTCGCCTCCGGGCGTTCGTGCCTCACGCTCCCGCCGAGGGTAAACTGCACTTCATGCCTCGACTCGCCGACACGTCCGCATGGGATGCCCGCTACCGCACCCGGGGTGCGCTGTGGGGCTACTTCCCTGCGGTCTCGGCGGAGGAGACGTGGTGGCGGCTGCGGGAGACCGGAGCGCGCCGAGTGCTCGTGGTGGGGTGCGGCTACGGCCGCCACGTCGCCTACTTCGCCCGCCGGGGCTTCGACACCACCGGCCTGGACGCCTCGAGGGCGGCGATCGACATGGCGCACGAGGCCGCGAAAGAGGATGGGCTCGACCTCGTCCTCACGTGTGCCTCGGCGACCAAGATGCCGTTCCCGACCGCCTCGTTCGACGCGGTGTACGACCACGCCCTGCTCCACCACCTCTCCGCCCAGGACCGCGCCTTGGCGGTCAAGGAGTACGGCCGGGTCCTCAAGCCCGGTGGGCTACTGGTGATCAGCGCGCTGTCGACCGAGGAGGACGCGATCGAGGCGGCCATGGCCGATTTGGTCGAGCTGCCTCAAACGGCGCACGGCGAAGACGAGTACGAGACTCCCTCCGGCTACTTCGACGAGTTCTTCGACAGCTCTGAGCTCGGCGATCTACTCGCCGACTTCGACGTCGAATCCGTGCTCGACTTGACCGAGGCCGACGAGGCCAGTCCTCGTGGTCGTCGGCGGTTCGTGCGGGCGATCGCGCGCAGGCAGGGTGAAGCCAAGCTGGCGTCTCGGCGGAGGGATCCGTGGGGCGCGCAGCGAAAGCGGTATCGCGAGCGGATGAGAGAGAAGGACTCGGCATGAGTGACCGGGAGAGAGATGCCCTCGGCATCGACGAGCTCGCCTACGATGCGAACGGGCTGATCCCCGCCGTCGTGCAGCAGCACGATACCGGCGAGGTGCTGATGGTCGCGTACATGAATCGGGAGTCCATCGCCGAGACCATCGAGACCGGCAAGACATGGTTCTGGAGCCGGTCGCGGCAGAAGTACTGGATGAAGGGCGAGTCGAGCGGGCACGTCCAGGACGTCTTGGAGATCCGCTACGACTGCGATGCGGACTGCCTGCTCGTACTGGTCGACCAGCACGGATCGGCGTGCCACACCATGGAGGGCACCTGCTTCTATCGCACGCTGTACGAGGGCGTGCTGCCGGTCGATGAGGACGAGGCCGCAGGCGAGCGCATCCTGTTCGCCGATGCCTCCGACGCCGATGCGGGCGTTCCGCTCGAGGAGGCGTGAGGCCGGTGAGCGACGAGAACCGAAGCTCGAGCATCGGGCCAGTCCTCGACGACCTCGCTGCGCTGCTCGAGTCGCGCAAGCGGGAGATGCCCGAGGGCAGCTACACGGCGCAGCTCCTTGGCGGGCCTGAAGACAAGCTCTTCAAGAAGATCGGCGAGGAGGCCACCGAGGTCGTCATGGCCGCGAAGGACCACGATGCGGGGCAGCTGCGCTACGAGATCGGCGACCTCGTGTATCACCTGCTCGTGGTGATGGTTCGTGAGGGCCTTTCGCTTGATGATCTCGCCGACGAGCTCGCATCGAGACGCCGATGAGCCAGGACCGCCCCTCCGGAAAGCGGATACTCATTACCGTCGCGGTGGTGGTCGTGCTCGCTGCAGTCCTGCTGCTCGCAGCGTGGGCTGCGATCGGGTGGCTGGCGCCCAAGCCGAGTGGCGTGCTGAAGCGAGATACCGCGCCCGCCGCCCGGGGCCTCGCGGCGAGCGGCTCGGTAGGGGGCTCCGAATCCCGCGTCGCATCGCTTGCCGCAGACGCCGCCAAGGTCGCCGCCGAGAGCCCGCAGCCGCGGGCTCTCGCTTCATCCGCCCCCCGGGCGAGCGGCACGTTCGTCGTCGCAATCGACCCCGGCCACGGCGGAAAGGCCGACAGTCGCCAGGAGCCGATCGGGCCTGGCGCAACGCAGACTCGGCCGCGAGAGCCCGGCGGCGCTTCCGGGGTCGTGACCCGTGTCCCCGAGAGCCAGCTGAATCTCGATGTCGCACTGAAGCTTCAGAAGGAGCTCGAGCGTCGAGGCATCAAGGTCGTCATGGTTCGGACGCGCCAGAACGTGAACGTCTCCCCCCGGGAGCGGGCGGAGGTCGCGAACGAAGCCAGCGCCGACCTGCTCGTTCGCATCCACGCCGACAGTTCGGACAACTCCGCGCTGCAGGGCCTCAAGACACTCGTGCCCGGGCAGAACCCGTGGACGGCACCGATCTACTCGGAGAGCCTCGCTGCGGGCACGATCGCCCAACGACACCTTATCGAGGAGACCGGCGCGAAGAATCTCGGCGTCGTGAAACGGAACGATCTCGGCGGATTCAACTGGTCGAAGGTGCCGACGTACCTCGTCGAGATGGGGTTCATGTCGAACCCCGCCGAGGACAAGAAGATGGAGACCGACGCGTACCAGGCGAAGATCGCGCAGGCGCTCGCCGACGCGGTCGTGGAGTACCGGCAGCAGTAGGTCCCCGGCGGCAGCCGTGCGGTCACGGCGCAGACCAGATCGGGTCCCGACACGCGGAAAGGCGGCTCCCTTCTCGGAACCGCCCTCCTCAGTATCCACTCGCGGCCCTGGTGCGGACCTTGGCGTCAAGCGCCCAGCAGCTAGCGAGTCACTCGGATCTTGTAGCCTTGCCCGTTGCAGACAGGGCAGGGTCGATACGACTCGCGGCCCGATGGCTTACGGACCTCGATCACCCGGTTGCCCTTGCAGTGGGGGCACAACTCCTTGCGCACCATTGCGATCATCTCCTCGCGCCCCATGCGCGTGATGAAGACTAGGTCATGCTCCTTCATCATCGGCACGATAACCGCAAGCTTTATGCCGACTGACGTTGCGATTCGAGGAATTCGGTGACGAGTGAACATTCGGTGCAGCGCTGCGGGAATGCATCACCGCCCCGCCCATCCGTGACACCGCCAATCTGGCACGGGTATGCGTCGGAATCTGGCTTCTATGCACCCCTCCGTTAAGGATTGCCCCTACGCCTTGCTGAGGGCATCGGTCGGGGCGGGGGTGCGGGTTCTCCGGCTCGGGTGTCGACGCTTGCGACAACGGCCGATTGTGGTTTACACTCCGCGCCACTACGAATACGCGCCGATGACGGGGAAGAGTACCGAGGCGCCGAGGCTATAGAGAGTCGGGGATGGTGGAAACCCGACGCCGAGGACTTCGCGAATGGGCCCCTGAGGCACTGGGACAACGGCTGCAAGGCCTACTAGCCCCGGCGGATCCCCACCGATACAAGGGGCCGGGTATCGGATCGAAACTGCGAGAAGCGGTGAAGGTCCCGTACTGCAGGCGAGTGGGTCGGACTCTACGTCCGGCCAACAAGGGTGGCACCGCGGGAGCATCGCTCTCGTCCCTTGAGGGGACGGGAGCTTTTTGTATTCCCGGGGCCGCTTCGCTCTCGCAGAGCCGACGACTCCGGGACATGGACGAAGGAGTTGGACGGCCAGATGATCCTGCCGAGCAGAGACGAGTTCGTGCGCCTCGCCGCCGAGCACGACGTCGTGCCGGTGGCCCGCGAGGTCTACGCCGACCTCTCAACGCCCATCGCCGCGTTCATGTCGCTGGCGACCGACGCCGAGAACGCCTTCCTGCTGGAGAGCGTCATCGGCGGCGAGCGCCTCGGCCGCTACAGCTTCCTCGGCGTGGGCGAGCGTGCGGTCATCTCGGGACGAGGCAACGAGGTCGTCATCGAGAACGGCGGTGTGAAGGGCGAGCGCGCCGATGATCCCTTGCGTGTCGTCGACCGCGAGCTCGCCGCCGGCAAGGTCGCGCGAGTCCCCGGCCTGCCGCTGTTCGTGGGCGGAGCGGTCGGCTACATCGGCTACGAGACGACCTCCACGTTCGAGCGCGTGCCCCGCCACGACAACGATGAGATCGGCCTGCCCGACTTCTGCTTCATGCTCGCCGATGTGGTCGTCGCGTTCGATCACGCGCGCCGGGTGATGCAGGTGATCGCCCCTGTCCGGCCGGGGGGCGCGCCAACTGCTGCATACGACGCCGCACTGAAGCGCATCGACACCTACCTGCGGCGAATCGACGAGGGCTCTCGGGCGGCAAAGCTCGGAAGCGTGGGCGCGGCCGCGCACGTACCGCTGAAGGCACACACCGCAAAGGACGACTTCCTCGGCCAGGTGGAGACCGCCAAGGAGCACATCGCCGCGGGCGATGTCTTCCAGGTCGTGCTGTCCCAGCGGTTCTCGGCACCCTACGACGGCGACGGGCTCGACCTGTATCGCGTCCTGCGTGCAGTGAACCCGAGCCCGTACATGTTCTACGTTCGCACTCGAGACGTGACGCTGGTGGGCTCGAGCCCCGAGCCGCTGGTTCGTGTCGAGGACGACACGGTCCTCACCCGCCCCCTCGCCGGCACCCGCCCTCGCGGCGTCGACGCTGCCGAGGACGGGCGCCTGCGCGCGGACCTGCTCGCCGACGAGAAGGAGCGCGCCGAGCACGTGATGCTCGTGGACCTCGGCCGCAACGATCTCGGGCGGGTGTCCGCACCGGGCACGGTAAGCGTCGACGAGCTCATGGAGGTCGAGTACTACAGCCACGTCATGCACATCGTGAGCAACGTGACCGGCACGCTGGCCCCCGGCAAGGACGCCTTCGACGCCCTCGAGGCGACGTTCCCTGCGGGCACTGTCTCGGGGGCGCCCAAGGTACGGGCGATGGAGATCATCCGCGATCTCGAGCCTGCAGCGCGCGGTCCCTACGCAGGCACGGTCGGGTACTTCGGACTCGATGGCGCGATGGACATGTGCATCACGATCCGCACCTTCGTGCTCGCCAACGGGCGCGCCTACCTCCAGAGCGGGGCGGGCATCGTCGCCGATTCGGTTCCCGAGAAGGAGTACGAGGAGTGCCTCCACAAGGCGCGGGCGCTGCATCACGCGCTCGAGCTTGCCGCCGGCATGCACGCCGAGGACTCCGCAGTGTCGGGCGCTGCCTCCGCGCCCCCAAGCACCACCACCAGCACCACGCCCGCAGTCGCTGCGGAGCCGTCCGTTGGTTCGGGGAAGGGG
>CAYHCN010000067.1:5211-7642 GCA_964354945.1 uncultured Eubacteriales bacterium | reverse complement strand
GTGACGAGGTTGATCCATAGCAGCTGAAGGGGGATCAGCGCTGCCGCCGGGTATATGAGCGCCATCACGAAGACGAGCAGTACCTCGCTCATGTTGCAGGAGAGAAGGAACAGAATCACCTTGCGGAGGTTGTCGAAGACGACACGGCCCTCGTGGACCGCCTCCACGATTGTGGCGAAGTTGTCGTCAGCGAGGACCATGTCAGACGCTTCGCGCGCGACGTCCGTTCCAATGCGGCCCATTGCGATGCCGATGTCGGCGCGCTTGAGGGCGGGAGCGTCGTTGACACCGTCGCCCGTCATCGCCACGGTCTCGCCGTCGGCTTTGAGTGCCGCCACGATGCGCAGCTTGTCCTCAGGATTGACGCGGGCATACACGCGAATCTCCGGTACCCGGGCGGCGAGTTCGTCGTCCGGCATCTCGGCAAGCTCGCGACCCGAGACCACCGCCGTCTCGGGCGCGTCGGCTTCGAGCAGCCCGATGTCTCTGGCGATGGCCGTCGCGGTGAGCGCGTGGTCGCCGGTGACCATGGCGACCTTGATGCCGGCCCGGTGGCACTGTGCGAGCGCGGTGCGGACTTCCTCGCGAGGCGGATCGACCAGTCCAACGATGCCGACGTAGGTGAGGTCACGCTCGATACCGGGGTCCTCGGGCAGCTCCTCGGGTGACAGGACGCGCTGTGCCATCGCGAGGGTCCGGTACCCGCATGCCGCGAGGTCGGCGTTCGCCTCGTGGATACGGTGCGTCAGGTCATCATCCAGAGCGACGATCTCGCCGCGTAAGAGCGCGGTCGCGCACAGCGCTAGCACGACGTCCGTGCCGCCCTTCACGAACGCGATCCGTTGGTCGTCGACCTGGTGCACGGTCGTCATGCGCTTGCGCTCGGAGTCGAAGGGCACCTCGCCGATACGACGGGGCTTCAGATGACCGGGAGTCACCCGGGCAGCGGCCTCTAGCAGCGCGGTCTCGGTTGGGTCCCCGACGAAGCGACCATCTCCCGCAACCCGAGCGTCGTTGTTCGCGGCCGAAATCTCGAGAAGCAGGGCGAGGTCGCTGGCCACAGGGAGGCGTTCCTCCGGCTCGATGCCCCAGTCGGGGGTAACCGCTACGCCGTCCTCGCCAACGATCATTCGCCGGACTGCCATCTCGTTCCGGGTGATCGTTCCGGTCTTGTCGGAGCAGATGATCGTGGTAGACCCGAGCGTCTCTACCGAGTGCAGGCGGCGCACGACCGCGTTGTGTTCGGCCATGCGACGCACGCCGAGGGACAGAGCTACGGTGACGACCGCCGGCAGTCCCTCTGGTATTGCCGCGACGGCAAGCGAAACGGCGATGAGCAGAGCGGACGTCAGACCCGCTTGGATCGCCGGATCGGAGAGGGCTTCAGCGAACGTGTCTCCGGAGTGCGCGAACAGCAGGGCCACCTGCTCGGCGAAGACGACTGCGGCGATGGCCAGAACGAGCAGCGCGATCCGCTTGCCGACCCGTTGGAGCTCACGCTGAAGGGGAGTCCCCGGGTCTTCCTCTCCCGCGAGTAGTTCCGCGATCCGGCCGACCTCGGTGGCGCTGCCCGTAGCGGTGACGATGAACCGACCATGGCCTACTGCGACGGAGGTCCCGGCGAAGACCATGTTCGCGCGGTCGCCGAGCGGTGCGTTGGGATCGAGCACCGGGGGAAGCGCCTTGTGCACCGGCTGGCTCTCTCCGGTGAGCGCGGCCTCAGTCACCTGCATCGCGCCGATGTCGACAAGGCGTCCGTCGGCGGGGACTTGGTCGCCCGCCTCGAGGAGGACGAGGTCTCCGGGAACCAGTTGGACCGCCGGCAGCTCGAACTCGGTGCCGTCGCGAATGACGGTTGCAGTCGGAGCAGACAGTTGCTTGAGGGCTGCGAGCGCCTGCTCGGCGCGGTACTCCTGCACGAAGCCGAGGATTGCGTTCAGCACGAGGATCGCGACGATCGCAAGGGTGTCGATCCACTCGCCCTGCAGTCCTGCGAGGACCGCCGCGACGATGAGCACCCAGATCATCACGTCATTGAACTGGGATAGGAGGAGTCGCCACGCGGGCGTTCGCTTCTCCTCACGAAGGACGTTCTCGCCGTACGTCGTGAGCCTGGCCTCGGCTTCCCGAACCGAGAGGCCGGATTCCGGGCGAGTGCCTAGCGAAGCTGCGACCTCAGCTGCGGATTCCGCATGCCAGCAATGGTCGTCGTGCAGCTCGGGAGTGTCGGTCAAGCTGGCCTCCAATGCATGCGTCCCCTGGTGGGTAGGGCCACCAGAGGTCTCGCGTCGCATCGGCGAAAGCAGGACCGGGGCTCTTGAGCCCGGGATTGTCGGCCTGCATCTCCGGCCCGGGGATATGCCGGAGCGCTACTCCCCTCTGTGCGCTAGAACTTACTCGTCATTGCGTTCAGGTTCCAGTCGGGGGGGTG
>CAYHCN010000067.1:0-5201 GCA_964354945.1 uncultured Eubacteriales bacterium | reverse complement strand
TTCGCGGCAGCTTCCGCCAGCGCGCGACCCGTTTGGGTAGCCGCCAGCCCGCCGAGAGCGGTCTCGCGAAGGGTCGGGGGTAGCGACCGTCCGACGGAGGCCATCGCATCGGCGACCTCGTCGAACGGCACGGGGAATGTGACGCCGGCGAGCGCCATGTGAGCGGCGGCTAGCGCCTGTGCGGCTGCGGTGCCGTTTCGGGCAACGCACGGCACTTCGACGAGCCCGCCGATGGGGTCGCACACCAGGCCGAGCAGCCCCTGAAGCGCGAGAGAGGACGCGTGGCCGACCTGCTCGGGGATCCCGCCGCACAGCTGAGCAGCGGCTCCTGCGGCCATCGCCGCGGCGCTGCCGATCTCGGCCTGGCAGCCGCCCGCGGCGCCCGAGAGCGTTGCGCGCGAGGCGATCACGCCGCCGATCCCGGATGCGGTGAGGAGGGCGTCGACGAGATCCTCGTCGGTGGCGTCGCACGTCTCGGCGACGGCGAGAATGACGCCCGGCAGCACGCCGGACGCGCCGGCGGTCGGCGCCGCGACGATCCTGCCCATCGAGGCGTTGACCTCGCCCACGGCAAGCGCGTAGGCAACCGCGGTAGGGACGACGCCCTTCAGCGGGCCCGCCGCCGAGGCGTGCACGCGCGCGGCGTCCCCGCCCACGAGCCCGGATCGCGAACGCGCCCCACCCGTGAGGCCGTGGGCGACCGCCTCGCGCATCACCTGGAGCGCCTCGCCCATCTCGGTTCGGATGCTCTCCATGCTCTGGCCGGTCTCGGTGACCTCGCGCTCCGCGACCGCTTTCCCGATCGATCCCGCTGTGGTCGCGGCCTGCCGCAGTTCCTCGAAGCTGGCGTACACGCAGACTCCTCCCCGCCGGTCGTCTGACGGCGATTCTACCAACCGGTCTGCCGCCCTCGCCCGTGTCCTCGATAGGGTGCTCGCGCGGTATCCGGAGGGGCCGCTGTCGAGACGGTCGCTTGACACAGCGTCGGGGCGGGCATAGCATTTGCAATGCTCTCAGCTTAGCAGAGGCTAAGTCCCCATCCGGGGCCCGCGCGCCAAGACCGAACACACGAAGCGAGGACGTTCGCATGTTCTTCCGCCGAGCAGAGAGCCAGCCCACCGATTCCGAGCTCGCCGCTTGTACGGCGGCCGTCGTCAACGAGCTCTGCGAGCACTGCACGCTCGACGCGATCCGCTCGGGCGAGCACATCGAGATCATCGGCGTCGACGACGAGCACGCCCGTATCCAGGCGCTCCGCTTCGGCATGGCCGAGGGCGCATGCGTCCAGTGCGTCACGCGCATCCCCGCAGGTCCGCTTGTGCTTCGCAGTGGCCGGCAGGAGATAGCCGTGGGCCGCAACCTCGCCAAGCGCATTCGGGTTCGCAAGCGGGAGGCGTAAGGCACCATGCCCGACCGCACGCCAACCCGGACTCCGGGCGCGGATGCCGCGCGCCCGATCGTGCCCGGTGATCCCGACGCGGCGCACTGTCACGGTCCTGCGTCGGCCCCGGCGCGGCCGGGCACGGAGACTGTCGTTCTGGCGGGCAACCCGAACGTCGGCAAGTCCGTGGTCTTCAACGCGCTCACCGGGACCTACGTGGACGTCAGCAACTTTCCCGGCACGACAGTCGAGCTCACCCGCGGTCGGCTGGGCGAGCGGGACGTCGTCGACACACCCGGCGTCTACGGCGTCTCGTCGTTCAACGACGAAGAGCGGGTAGCTCGCGACATCATCCTGACCGGCGACATCGTGGTGAACGTGGTTGACGCGGTCCACCTCGAGCGCGACCTGTTCCTGACGCTGCAGCTCATCGACATGGGCAAGCCCATGGTCGTCGCCATGAACATGGCCGA
Source organism: uncultured Eubacteriales bacterium (assembly GCA_964354945.1). GTDB lineage: Bacteria > Actinomycetota > Coriobacteriia > Anaerosomatales > CAVXGS01 > CAVXGS01. The sequence goes on along the minus strand of CAYHCN010000067.1, from coordinate 3,347 downwards.
CGAGGCGCGGCGCCGCGGCGTCGACGTGGACCGCGACCTGCTCGAGGACCTGCTCGGAGTGCCTGTCATCGAGACGGTCGCCGTCGAGGGCAAGGGCTTCGACGAACTCAAAGCCTCGCTAGAGCGCGCGCGTACCGGCCACGCCGATCCCGAGCTCGAGGCCGATATCGTGCTGATGGCCTCGCGCGTCGGTTCGCGTGCCGAGGCGCTCATGGTGCTGGAGGGCGACGACGTCGTCAGCACGCGTCACGGCATCGACCCCGGCGTGCGACGCGACGAGCTCTACCTGCGCCGCCGGAGCCGGGTCAACGACATCACCGGGCATGTGGTCCACGCGACCACCAGCGGCGCCTCGTTCTCGGCGAGGCTTTCGGCCGCCATGATGCACCCCGCGACCGGCATCCCGATGCTCATGCTGCTGCTCTACGGGATGTACGTCGTGCTCGGTCAGTGGATCGCCGGCGGCGTGGTCGGCTTCGTCGAAGGCACGCTGATGCAGGGGTACTGGGTGCCTTTCGTCGAGCGCGCAGTGGGCGCCGTCTTCGCCCAGGGCAGCGCGATGTACACCGTCCTCGCGGGCGAGTTCGGCGTCCTGACGATGACGCCGACGTACCTGCTCGGCGTGATCCTGCCCCTGGTCACCGGGTTCTACCTGCTCCTCGCGCTGCTCGAGGATTCCGGCTACCTGCCGAGGATCGCCGCTCTCGCCGATCGCTCACTCACCTCGCTCGGCCTCAACGGGCGTGCGGTCATCCCGCTCATCCTTGGGCTCGGCTGCGTGACGATGGGCACGCTGACGACGCGCATCCTCGGCAGCCGCCGAGAGCGGTTCATCGCCACAACGCTCATGGCTATCGCAGTGCCGTGCTCGGCTCAGATCGCGGTCATCACGGCGCTGATAACCCGCACGGGCCCCGTCTACGCGTTCGCCTATCTTCTGATCCTGCTGGGCATCTTCGTGGCCGTGGGCACCGTGCTCAACCGCCTGACGCCGGGGGTCTCGACCGACCTGCTCATCGACCTCCCTTCGCTTCGCGTGCCTCGTCTCGACAACGTCGTCCGCAAGACGGCGGTCAAGGTGTGGCACTTCATGAAGGAAGTCTCGGTGTTCTTCCTTGTCGGCGCCTTGCTCATATCCATCCTCGAGGTGACCGGCGCGCTCGCGGCGATCGTCCGTCTGGCGGCGCCGCTCACGGTGGGGTGGCTCGGTCTTCCCCCGCAGGCTGCGACGGCCTTCGTGATGGGCTTCGTGCGCAGGGACTTCGGCGCTGCCGGGTTCTTCACAATGAACCTCTCGGATCCTCAGCTGCTGGTGGCGATGGTCACGATCACGCTGTTCGTGCCGTGCATCGCCTCGGCGATGGTCATCCTCAAGGAGCGCGGCGTACCCTATCTGGCGGGGCTGCTCGCGACCTCGATCGGCCTCGCGTTCCTCCTCGGCGGCATCCTGTGGCGAGTGCTGCAGCTCATGGGGGTGGCATAGGTGACCGTTTTGCACAGCTGCCCGTCGTGCGGGTTCGAGTCGACCGAAGTGCGCTGCCCGAGATGCAACGCGCTCAAGGTGGTGGGGTGCTCGGGTGAGTGTGGGGTCTGCCGAACCGAGTGCCGGACCAGCGTGCCGTCACCGCCGGTCATCCGTCGCCCGAGCGATGACGCGGTCGACGACCCTGAACACATGGGTACGCCGCTCGAGCGCTAGGTGCAGCCACTCTGTTCGTGCGGTCCGGTCGGGCCGATCTCTCCAGGCCCGCTTGGATCGGGCCTTCAGACCGAGGGGACCGCGCGCACGCTGTGAATCGCCGGCGCGGCGCAGATGCGGTCGATCGTCGCTTGGTCGACCACTGCGTCGGTCTCTATGAGCATGAGGGCGGTGCCGCCCTTGACCTCGCGCGACACGCGCATCGCCGCGATGTTCACGCTGCTCTCAGCGAGAATCGAGGACACGGCGGCGATCTCGCCCGGACGGTCCTCGTGCTCCACGACGATCATCGGCAGCTCGCCGGTGGCCTCGACATCGAACCCGTCGATGTCGGTCACCACGACGTCGCCGCCCCCCAGCGACGAGCCGATCACCCGCATCTTCCGCCCATCTGCCGCCTGAAGCTCGAGCACCGCGGTGTTCGGGTGGACGTCGCCCAGCTCTGCCAGCCCGAACTCGACGGTCATCCCAGCCCGGTCGGCGAAGGCCAGCGCGTCCTTGATCCGAGGGTCTTGCGGCGCGAGCCCAAGCAGGCCCGCGACGATCGCGAGGTCGGTTCCGTGCCCGGCGCCTGTGGAGGCGAACGAGCCGTGGAGGAGGATATGCGCGCGGCTCGGCTGCTCGCCGAAGATGGCCCGAGCGAGGTTACCCAGACGGACCGCACCGGCAGTGTGAGAGCTGCTCGGCCCAATCATCACAGGACCCACAATGTCGAAGATGCTGCGTTGGCGCATATCTCGCTCACTGTAGCATCGCCCGTTCAGCGAACATCAGGAATGACGCCTCACGTGGCTGGACGCGCACGTGGAACAGGGTATGCTGTGCGGACGCATCCGCACCTCAGGGTGACCAGGGAAGGAACGAGATGGAGCAGTCGCAAAACCAGAAGTACCTCGTGATCGGCCTCGCGGTCGTCGCCCTCGTGCTCGCGGGCGTCATCGCGTACCTCGTGATCGGATCGAACACCTCAGCCAACCCCGCCTCGCCGGCGACCACCGGTGTCGGTGGCACGCAGCAACAGGCCCAAGTCCCGCCCCAGACCGGCGGTGCGACCGGTGGTGGCGCTATGGGTGGAGCGACTGGCGGCGGCGCGACGGGCGGCAATGCCGCGGCGGCCCCGCAGGCCCCCGCGAATTTCGATCCCAAGACGGCGACCAAGGTCCCGGCGAACAGCGACCCCAAGAAGTTCGTCGAGGCGTACTACGCCTCGATCATGAAGGACGACTACAAGACCGCTTTTGCGCACCTCCCTGCCGACAAGCAGACGGGCTCCTCGCCTGACGCGCTGAAGCAGCAGATCGAGGGCTACGGCGTCACCGGCTACACGATCACCTCGGCTTCCCAGCAGGGCGATCAGTACACCGTGAACGCCGATCAGCAGACTTCGAGCTACGGAACGTTCAGCAACACGTGGGTGTTCGTGAAGAACGGCAACGCTTGGGTTCTGCAGAGCAAGGCCGTCACCGGCATGAAGTAGGTCGCTCACAACCATCGAGATTCACCGGCGGTCGTCCCACTGGGACGGCCGCTTTCGTTTGTCCTGAATCGCTCGATGAGGTGCGCGGGAACGTCACAGCCGCGTGCTACCCTCGGCGGGTGAATCCAGCCCTCAACCGACTCATCGTTCCCGGCACCGACGCCGATGTGA
>CAYHCN010000066.1:0-7729 GCA_964354945.1 uncultured Eubacteriales bacterium | reverse complement strand
GCCAGTTCGTCATCGAGGCGGTCGTGCTCTCCGTGCTGGGCGGGTTCCTTGGAATCCTGATCGGCGGCCTTGGCGCCCTGTCGCTCCAGCGGTGGGTGCCTGCCGAGGTGACCCCCTGGGCCGTCGCGCTCGCGTTCTTCTTCTCGGCGGCGGTGGGCATCTTCTTCGGCGTGTACCCCGCGTGGAAGGCCTCGAGGCTCGACCCGATCGACGCGCTGCGCTACGAGTAGGACAGCGCGCGTCACGAGTCGAGTCGGATTGCCGGGTCGCGAGTACCGAGCGTCCCCGCATGCCCCACGCTCGGCACGAGTGATGCAGATACACGTCCGACCGTGAAGCCCGACTGGGGACGTCCACCGAGTGAATCTCGTCGAATCGCTGAACATCGCCGGAACGGCCTTGAGGGGCAACCGGGTCCGGAGCCTGCTCGCGATGCTTGGCGTCATCATCGGCGTGGCAGCGGTCATCCTGCTCATCGCGGTAGGCACCGGGGTCAAGGACGAGATCACCGGTCAGATCGAGGGCCTGGGATCGAATCTCATCTTCGTGATTCCCCAACGGCTCGACCAGAGCGGACTGTCGTCGGGCGGCGGCGACCCCTTCGCGATCCGGAAGCAGTTCACCAACAATGACGTGGACGTGCTGACGCGCAGGCTCGGCGCCGAGGCGATCGTCGTCGGCGTGGTGCAGACACCGGGGCAGCTTCGGGTGGGCAACCGCACGATGCGGACTAACATCGCTGCAGGGAACGAGCGCGGGGGCGAGGTCTTCACGGCGACGCTCATCGGGGGTCGACACTACACCCGGAGCGAGTGGATCACGGGTGCCCGGGTGGCCGCGCTGGGCGCGACGGTGCGGGAGCGGCTGTTCCCGGGGGTCGATCCGGTGGGGCGCCAGATCCAGGTCAACGGCCAGACGTTCACGGTGGTGGGATACTACGCCGCCCAAGGCGGCTCGCTCGGCGGCGATCAGGACAATCAGCTCTACATGCCGAGCTCCACAGCCCAGCGGCTGATAGGGACCGACCAGGTGACCCAGATCGTCGTCAAGGCAGAAGACCCGTCGCGCATCCCCTCTCTTCAGGCGCGGATCGGGCAGCTGCTAAGACCGAAGTTCGGGGACCAGTTCACCGCGTTCACCCAGCAGCAGACGCTAGGCGTGCTGTCGACGCTGCTGGGCACGCTCACCGCGATGCTCGCGGGCCTCGCCAGCATCTCGCTGCTGGTCGGCGGTATCGGCATCATGAACATCATGCTGGTGAGCGTTTCCGAGCGGACCCGCGAGATCGGGATCCGCAAGGCGGTGGGCGCTAGGACCTACGACATCCTCAGCCAGTTCGTGATCGAGGCGACCGTCCTGTCGATCGCCGGCGGGATCCTCGGCGTGGGCGTGGGGTGGCTGGGGTCGCTGATCCTGAACCGTTGGGTACCGACCGAACTCACCGCGTGGGCCATCGCACTGGCGTTCTTCTTCTCGGCGGGCGTGGGCATCTTCTTCGGCGTGTATCCGGCGTGGAAGGCCTCGAGGCTCGACCCGATCGACGCGTTGCGGTACGAGTAGCGCGCTGGAGGCGAGCTCAGGCGCCGAACTCGCTCGGGTCGATGGTCTCCAGGAAGCGACGCATCTCCTCGATCTCGGCTTCCTCGTCCACGCTCTCGTCTTCGACGACGTCGGCGTAGGGGACCGCAGCCTCCTCCATGACCGACTCTGCGACGAAGATGGGCGCCGAGGTGCGCACTGCTAGGGCGATCGAGTCGCTCGGGCGCGCGTCGATGGCCAGCGTGCGCTCCTCGCCGCGGAGGATCAGCGCCGCGTAGAAGGTGCCGTCCTCGATGCGGGTGATCTCCACGCGCTCGAGCACGACGTCGAGTGTCTCGAGTACGTTGCGGAACAAGTCGTGGGTGAGCGGTCGGGGTGGCTCAGCGCCCTCGAGGGCGAGAAGGATGGCGGTCGCCTCGGGGTGTCCGATCCAGATCGGGAGGATGCGACCCTGCCCCTTGGCCTCGGTGATCGGCCGAAGGACGATGACGGGCTGGTTCGTTCGGGAATCGACACTGAGGCTTGCGATGCCTACGGGAACCATTGCGTTCACCTCCGTGTCGTTCGGTTGGGGCACCAGACGCGTGCGTGCGTCGTGTGCGCAGGTAGTAGGTACCCTTGCGCCTATGATACGGCAGCGGGGTAGCGCTCCCGGGCCTTCGACGGGTGCTCGGGCAGCGAGCGGCAGCGCGGGCTCGGTGCGAGAGGGGTGTGACATGGATTTCGAGGTGCGGACCACCCAGCGAGAGACGCTCGTCGACGTGACGGTGCAGGTGCAGCGCGCAGTCGCCGAGGCGGGGATGACAGAGGGCGCGGTGCTCGTGTACGTGCCCCACACCACGGCGGGGGTCACGATCAACGAGAACGCCGACCCGAGCGTCGTCCGCGACATCCTCGAGGGCCTGACCCGCATCGCGCCGAGGGATGCCGGCTGGCGCCACCTCGAAGGGAACAGCGACGGCCACATCAAGGCGTCGCTCGTGGGCTCGAGCGTGCTCGTTCCGGTGGAGGGCGGGCGCCTGACGCTGGGCACGTGGCAGGCCATCTACTTCTGCGAGTTCGACGGCCCGAGGACGCGTCGTGTCTTGGTCACTGCGCTTGCCGAGGCAACGCCGCTGTAGCCCGGCTGCGCCTCGTTGACGCGGTTTCGGCCGTCGCGTATGGTATGCGAGCGTTTCTCCAGAACGCGGGCCCATAGCTCAGTTGGTTAGAGCGCACGGCTGATAACCGTGAGGTCGGTGGTTCGAATCCACCTGGGCCCACCACGCGCACCCGCACGCCCCCCAGAGCGCTCACGCACGAGGCTCGAAGGGGCGTTTTCGTCTACTGTGACCTACACTGACGATGTGACAGGGGCACTGCGGTCAAGAGGGGCGTGAGGATGGAGATCGATTTTGCCGTGGTCGCCGATTACGCGGCCGTGACGAGCGACGGGAAGCTCGTCGTCGCCGGCATCTTCGATCGAATCACCGCCCCCGATATGCCTGCCGTGCACCCCACGATGTCACTCGCGTTCAGGGTCACGATGGACCCCGGCAGCCCCTCGCTACACCGCGTCGAGGTTCACCTCGTTGGACCCGACGGCTCAGATGTCCTCCCGCCGTTCCACGGGGAGATGCGGGCGTTCAGCGCGGATGCTGCCTCGCCGAGAGGCGCGCAGTTCGTTCTGTCGCTACCCGGTGTGCGGTTCCAGATGTGGGGCCTGTACACCGTCCACGTGTCGATCGACGGCCAGGACCTGCGCACCGTGCCGTTCCGGATCGTTCAGCCGCCGCAGCCGCCGCAAGTCGGGAACGCGTAGCACGCCGTCGGCACCCTCGAGCGCGGGTCGCTCGGGGGTTAGGACTCCAGCCGCACCTGCATCACGTCGATGTTGCCGCTGTCGAAGCCCGCACGGCAGTACGACAGGTAGTAGCGCCACATCCGGACGAACCGGTCGTCGAAGCCGAGCGCTTTCACCTGCGGCAACACGCACTCGAACCGCCTGGCCCACTGCTCCAGCGTCCGGGCGTAGTCGTGGCCGAAGAACCGCTGGTCGGAGACGCGCAAGTCCGCCCTCTCTGCCGCTTCGCGGAACCTCGACGGACTCGGCAGCATGCCGCCGGGGAAGATGTAGCGCTGCGTGAAGTCGGGGTTGCGCTCGTAGGAGTCGAACGCGGCTTCGTCGATCGTGATGACCTGCAAGGCGGCGGCTTTGCCTGGCTCGAGCAGCGCTTTGACCCGCGAGAAGAACGTCGGCCACCACCGTTGGCCCACGGCCTCGAACATCTCGATGGATGCGACGGCCGTGAACCGCTCGGGCACGTCGCGGTAGTCCTCGATGCGGATGTCGATCCTGTCGTCGAGCCCCGCCTGCTCCACGCGCTGCCGGGCCATCGCGGCTTGCTCCTGCGACAGCGTGATCCCAGTGACCCGGCAGCCCGCCTCTTTCGCTGCGTGGATCGCGAAGCCGCCCCAGCCGCAACCGATCTCGAGCAGGTGGTCGTAGCTGCCGGGCTGGATGAGCTCGAGCACGCGATCCCACTTCCGGACCTGCGCCGAACGGAGGTCCTCGGCGTCGTTGGCGAAGTTCGCGCACGAGTACGTCATCGTGTCGTCGAGCCACAGCTCGTAGAAGTCGTTGCCGAGGTCGTAGTGGTACTCGATGTTCTCCTTCGACCCCGACTTCGTGTTGTCCCTGAGAGAGTGCCACGCGCGCTGGGCGGGGCGGAGCAGTACGGGGACCTTCTCGCCGAGACCCGCGCGGATGTTCGCCAGCCCGATATCGAGCATCGCATCGAGGTCCGGCGAGTCCCACTGACCGTCCATGTACGCCTCGGCGAAGCCGATACCGCCGCCGAGAAGCATTCGCTTGACCGCTGCTCGATCGGTGATGTGGATCTGGGCGATCGGGCCAGGCTCGGACCCGGCGAATACATGCTCCTGGCCCCACGGCATGACCACGGTCAGCGTGCCGACCTTGAAACCGCGGAGCACGACAGAGGCGATGGCCTCCCAGCCGGACGGAAGGTGCTTCTCGGAGAGGGGGGACCCCTTCGTCATAGCGAGGTCTCCTGTTTGGGTGGAGGTACGTGCCGAAAGAAAGGTACCCGCTTCAGCCAGAGTTTGACTGCCTGGTAGTGGATGAGGACTAGTGCCCGGGCCGACATCGGCCCGAGCCGCAGCACGCGGCCGAGAAGCGCTCGGTCGGTCAGCTCGGCGGCGTTGAGCGAGACCGCGGCCGTGAGCAACAGGGGACCCGATACGTAGTCGTAGATCGACGCCGCCAGCGTCTCCCCCGGCTCGGAGAAGTGGAACTCGTACCGGGCGTCCTCGATCTGGATGAACGGCGAGACGTAGAACGCCTTGGTTGCGCCGGGGCGAGAGCTCCACTCGAACGGCTGGCCGTGGTTGTGGAGCAGGTAGTTGTGGTGGTCTCGGAAGGTGTTCTGCACTTCGGCGAGGACCGCCATGGGCGTCCCATCCGAAGAGAAGCAGTACCAGAACGACACGGGCCAGAACTTGAATCCGAGGACTCGCGGGAACGCCAGCAGATACACCTTGCCGCCGTTCAGGTCGATGCCGACTTGGCCGAGCAGATCGTCGATCCACGGGCGCAGCGGCGTGCCGTCGCGGGGACCGTGATCCTCGTCCCATAGTGAGAGTAGCGACGCGTGGTTGTGTCCGAACAGACGGAGGCGCTCGTCGAGCAGATCGAGCTCGTCGAGGTCGGCGAAGAGGAAGTAGATGCCGTAGCGGAAGGCGTTCTTCACCGGCCGCGTACGCTGGTGCATCACCTTCCCGACGTAGAGCCGACTGTTCACGCCGGCTGCTCTCCCGTGTCACCCACGGCGGCGGCTCGGGGCAGACCCATCGGCGCCTCCGGCGTCCGCTCGTTCTCGCTGAGCTTGCGGGTCTGACCGAGCATCGGGACCGGCGCGCCGGGCTTCATCTGCGTGCGCGTCTCGTCGAGCTCGTCACCCCACGGAACGGTCGCGCCGAGTGCTTCGGCGACGCGGACGCCGGAGAGCATGCCGTCCTCGTGGAAGCCGTAGCGCGTCCACGCACCGGCGTACCACACGCCCCCCTCGCCCTGGAGCGCGGGCACGCGCGACTGAGCGGCGATGGCGCCCGCGTTGTACATCGGGTGGTCGAACACCTGGTGCGCGAGCAGGGTGCCTTCGGCGGGCTCGCGGTCCCGGTTGAGCGTCTCCATGACGGTCGGCGCCTCGGCGGGGATCGGCTGCAGCGTGTTGATCTGATAGGTGAGCACCAGGCTCGACTTGTGCATGTCGGAGGTCTCCGAGAACCAGTTCCACGACGCCCATGCGCGGCGGTTCTTCGGCAGGAACGAGATGTCCCTGTGAAGCACGATGTCGTTGGGCCAGTACTGGAACGCGCTCAGCACGTCGTGCTCCTCGTCGGTCGCATCCGGCCCCAGCATCCCCAGCGACCGCGGCGGATGGCACGCCAGCACGACGGCGTCGTAGCGCTCGCTGCGCCGGGGGGTGTGGACGACCACGCCGGACCCGTTGCGCTCGATGCGCTCGACCGGCTCGCTCAGGTGAACCTGCCCCGAGAACCCCTTGGCAGCCTTGTCGACGTAGGACCGCGCGCCGCCGACAAGCGAGAGCCACTGCGGCTTGCCGGTGACGGTGAGCAGGCCGTGGTTGTTGCAGAACCGCAGAAACGTCGCCGCCGGGTAGTCGAGCATCTCTCCGGGAGGCGTGGACCAGATCGCGTCGCCCATCGGGATCAGGTACCAGTCGGTGAATCCCGTGCCGAAACCCTCGCGCTTCAGCAGCTGACCGAGAGTGAGGGGCAGGACGGTCGGATCGTCGAGCAGCCGCTGCGCGTTGCGCGACAGCTTCAGGATGTCAGCGATCATGTGCAGGAACTTCGGGTTCACGATGTTCTTGCGCTGTGCGAACACCGTGTTGAGGTTCGTGCCCGACCATTCGATGTTCTCGGAGGGGACCTGGACCGAGAACGACATGTCGGCGTCGTTCGCCGTGACGCCGAGGTGGTCGAAGAACCGGATGAGGTTGGGATAGGTCCGGCGGTTGAAGACCATGAACCCGGTGTCCACCGAGAAGGCCGTGCCTCCGGTGGTGATGTCGAGCGTGCAGCTATGCCCGCCGAGGCGGTCCTCGGCTTCGTAGACGTCGACCTCGTTGGCGGGTGACAGCAGCCACGCCGCGGAGATACCGCTGATTCCCGAACCGACGACTGCGATGCGCATGGCTCATCCTCCGATGGTTGCGGCACTATGTGGGTGGCGGCGGGCTACATAGGGTCTATTCCGCACAAGCGCCTGGTGAGTTGCCTCTTGCCGCCCAAGGGGTACCAGATTCTTACACCAAGCTACCACCCGAAGAAGGGGGCTCGCGATGCCGAGCATTCTGGTCACCGGCGTATCCACGGGCATCGGCAGGGCGTGCGTCGACAAGTTCGCCGCCGAAGGATGGGACGTGGTAGGCACGCTGCGTCGCCCCGATCCCGACGCGACATGGCCCCAGGGCACCGCGATCGAGACGCTCGATCTTGCGAAGCCCGGCTCGGCGGCGGCACTGGCCGAGCGAGTCGTCGCCGACCACGGCTGTCCCGACGTGCTGCTCAACAACGCGGGCACGCTGCAGTGGGGGCCGGTCGAGTGTGCCTCGGCGGACGAAGTGGCCCAGGTATTCCAGGTGAACCTGCTCGGACAGCTCGAGCTCATCCGCGGCCTGCTCCCCGCGATGCGCAAACGCGGCAGTGGCGTGATCGCCAACGTCACCTCGCTCGGCGGCACGATGACATTCCCGTTCTTCGGCATCTACAACGCCTCCAAGTGGGCGATGGAGGGTCTGTCAGAGGGTCTGTGGCACGAACTCAAGCCGTTCGGGATCAAGGTGAAGGCGATCGAGCCGGGCTACGTGGCCACCGCGATCTGGAACAAGGCGATGCGCGACGAGAGCGGTGCGGTCATTTCCGGACCCGAGCCGTACGCGCCTTACATGGCCGAGATGCAGAAGTTCGAGGCTTCGATCACGAAGCGGAGCTCGTCCGAGCAGGCCGCCGAGGAGGTCTTCAGCGCCGTCACCGACGAGGACGACAAGCTGCGCTATCCGATCGCTGCGTACGCGGGGCAACTACGGACGGCCCGTCGGCTCTTCGGCGACCAGGCGGAGATGGAGTTCTTCCACAAGCGCTGGATGGGCGAGAACGCCGG
>CAYHCN010000065.1:0-7891 GCA_964354945.1 uncultured Eubacteriales bacterium | reverse complement strand
AGTGGGACGTCCAGGGCATCGTCGCGTCCGAGCCGAGAATGCTCGACGTCATAGAGACGGTCCACAAGGTCGCTCCCACCAACGCCACGGCGATGATCTACGGCGAGTCGGGAACCGGCAAGGAGCTGATCGCGCGCGCGCTGCACAACCTCTCGCCGAGGGCGTCCAAGCCGTTCGTCTCGGTGAGCGCAGGCGCACTGCCCGAGACCCTGCTCGAGAGCGAGCTGTTCGGTTACGAGAAGGGCGCCTTCACCGGGGCGATGACCCCGAAGCCGGGGCGCTTCGAGATGGCCAACGGAGGGACGCTGTTCCTTGACGAGATCGGCGATATCTCCGCTGCAACACAGGTGAAGCTGTTGCGCGTGCTCCAGGAGCGGCAGTTCGAGCGGTTGGGTGGCACGAGAAGCATCGACGTGGACGTCCGCGTCGTGGCGGCGACGAACCAGGATCTGCAGCAGCTCATCGCCGACGGCATCTTCCGCGAGGACCTGTTCTACCGCCTGAACGTCGTGCCCATCCACCTGCCGCCCCTGCGCAGCCGGGCCGCGGACATCCCGTTGCTCGTCGCCCACTTCCTCGAGAAGTCAGGGGCGGGGACGAAGCGGATATCGCCGGATGCCATGGAGGCCATGGTGAACTACCAGTGGCCCGGAAACATCCGCGAGCTCGAGAACACCATCGAGCGGATGGTGATCCTGTCCCACGGCGATGAGATCACGGTCGACGATCTGCCTTCCGAGGTGCGTTCGGGCTACGGCTTGACCGTCAATCCACAGGCGTTCCAGCTGCCTGACGAGGGAATCGATCTCGAGGAGGTCGAGATGGACCTCGTGAAGCAGGCACTCGATCGCTCAGGGTCGAGCGTGCCGAAAGCAGCGAAGCTTCTCGGTTTGACCACCAAGACCCTCGAAGCTCGTATGCAGCGGTTCGGCTTGTAGTCGTCGGCCGTCCGCGAGGGGTTCGCCTCGACGCGGGTGCCGGAGAGCGCGTGAGGGTGCGGCCGAGCTCTGGACCTGCTGCCCCGACGCTCCATCTGGATGAAGTTTCTTGGCACATGCCTTGCACTTTCGCCGTGAGTGAGGCGTTGCCAGGAAGCGGAGAACTCGTGTCCCCACGAATCGTCATGAAGCTTCTCGCGGCAGTGATCGGCGCTGCGTCGATCGCGGTCGTACTGCTCGCCGTCGCCGTCCTCACTCGATCGGTCGACGGGCTCGACTCGTCGCTTGCCGCGCTCAACTGGATCGTACCTATCGCCGCCGGATTCCTTGTCGGCGGTGTTGCGTGGGCCCTGCTAGCGACCGGCGATCGTCTTCCGTCGCGCGTCGCCACGTACTGTTCCTCCTGTGGCTCGAGTGTCTTGGAGGGTTGGCGCATCTGCCCTCATTGTGGGCACTTTCTTGGCGAGGTAGTGGAATCCGTCGAGCACGCCGACGCTGCTGCCTAGACTCTCGAATCGGGCCCGTAAGGGGTACACTCCTGTGATCCTGTCCTGCCGCGTCCTGCGCCGTTCCTGACGAAGGAGACCCCTGATGCCGAAGACGACCGGCCATCTCAGCACCACGGGCATGCACTGCGGTTCGTGCGCGATGCTCATCGACATGACCGTCGGCGATCTCGGCGGTGTGGACTCGGTCTCGACGGACTACGCGACGGGTATCACCGCGGTCACCTACGACTCCGACACCCTCTCGCTCGACGGGATCATCAAGGCGATCCGCTCGGTAGGTTACGACGCAGAGCTCGCCTCGTAAGTGAACTCGGTCAGCTTCCTCGGCGCGTTCTTGGCAGGCCTGCTCTCGTTCCTGTCGCCCTGCGTGCTGCCCCTGATCCCCGCGTATCTGTCGTTCCTCACCGGACTCACGGTCACCGAGCTGAAGCAGGCGACCGGTGGGTCCGGCCCCGAGGACGAAGGCGCGATCTCGCCGAGCCGCCTCGACATCGTCATCCCGTCGCTCCTGTTCGTTGCGGGTTTCTCGATCGTCTTCGTCGCCCTCGGGGCGACGGCATCGGTGCTCGGCCAATTCCTGCTCGACTATCGCCAGCTGATCGAGAAGGTTGCGGGTCTTGTCGTGATCGCGTTCGGCATCCTGATGCTCGGGATCATCAAGGTACCGTGGCTCTACGGCGAAGCACGCGTGGAGATGGGGAAGGCGCGCACCTTCGGCAGGGGAGCGGCGGTGGTCATGGGAATGGCGTTCGCCGCGGGCTGGACTCCCTGCGTCGGCCCCATCCTCGGGACCATTCTCGCGCTTGCCGGGTCGACAGGTGACGCACTGCGCGGAGCCGCCCTGCTATTGGCGTACTCCGCCGGGCTCGGGCTGCCGTTCGTGCTGGTGGCGCTGCTGTTCGGCAGGGTCAGCCCGCTGCTCACGTGGTTGAACCGCCACGCGCTGGTGATCAGTCGGGTTGCCGGCGTGCTCCTGATCCTGGTCGGCTTGCTCATCTTCACAGGTCGGCTCGGCGTACTCGCAGGCTGGCTGACGAGCGTGCTGCCAACCATCAAAGTCTAGGCCCGATGCTACGATGAGATGCCGCGGTCGTGAGGGTCGCAGGCGTCGACGGGGCTTCGCTTGAGCAGCAGCACGCGCAGATCGGGCAGCATCGCTTCCAACATCCTCCGGGTCACGCTCGCCGTGGGCGTTCTCGTCATCGGCGCAGCCACCGCCGTCGCGCTCTATACCACTTCCCAGCTCTCCGCCGCGCTCGTCTCCGCACAGGAGCGAGGCCACTTGGAGGCGGCGCGCGCACTCGTCGAGTCGCGTTTCCGGGCCGTCGACCAGGTCGCTGAGCGAACCGCCGAGGCAGCCGTGGCTCCGTCGCCGACGGGGACGTCGCTCGATGCGGCGCTGGCCGCGGGCCGAGGCTGGGCCGACCTCGCGATGGTTCTCGACGTCAGCGGCAAGGCCCTTGCCGTCTCACCTGCAGGCGCGTCGACCCCCGCCGGCATCGACAAGCTCGTCTTCAGGGGGCTGACCGAGGGCCTCGTCTACGTAGAGGTGCCACGGAAGGGTCGCGAGCCGAGAGTGTGGCTAGCGAGGGCGGTTGGCCTACCGGACGGCCGCGTCCGGATCGGGCTCTTGCGCCTGAAGGACGGATTCGGCCAGGGGGCCATCGGTTCGTACTCGGCTGGTACTGGTCGTTCGGTGCTCCTGATCGCACCGGAGAAGACGCCGCGTCTCGTTGGCGTAGCGGGGCCGAAGGTCGACCCGAAGACCCTGAAGTGGACGGGGAACTCCGCGCTGGGCGGCGAGCTCTCCGTCAACCGGACGGACGGGGTGCCGCTTCTCGGTCACTTGGAGCGAGTCTCGGGCGCGCCCGGTCTGACGTGGCGGGTGGCGGTAGTCGAACCCGCTACCAGCGGGATCACCGACACGCTCGGTGTGGTCAGCCCGTTGATGGCAGTGCTCATCGTCGGCGGCCTGTCCGCTCTGGGGATGGCTTGGGTCCTTTCACGCCGGCTCGTGGCGCCTCTGCGGGTGCTCGAGGCCTCGGCGCTTCAGGCTGCTTCCGGTGCATACGTGCAGCCGCTCGAGGTCTCCCGCGACGACGAACTCGGACGCGTCGCCGAGGCATTCAACGAGGTCGCGCTGCGTCTCAACGCGCTTCACGACGTGACCCAGCTGCTCGCCAGTGCCTCGAATCCCGAGACCGTCTTCGACGGTGTACTGACGGCTATCCCCCATATCGTCGGACCCGGCGTCACTGCACTCTATCTCCTCGATGGTGAAGAGGAGCGCCTGAAGCTGACCAGGACCAGGGGCGTGGGCACCAGCGGCGGCGAGTCGGTCCGTGTGCAAGATGGCGGATGGCTGGCAAGAACGCTCACATCGAGAGAGCCGGTCCCGTTCGATGGCCCGCCATCCGAACTGACCGAAGAACTCGGCGGCCTGACCCTGCCCGTTGCAGGTCCCGCGGTGGCGTGCCCGCTCACGGTTGGCGCGCGCCCCCTCGGCGTTGTGGTCGTGGTTCCCGAGGCCGAGAAGCCGCTTGACGAGGCGCAACTCGAGATGCTGCGGGCGTTCTCGGCGCAGGCTGCCGTCGCAGTGAACACGTCACACCTCTTCTCGCACGAGTCTGAGGCCCGCGCGCTCTCAGACGGGCTGCGGCACATCGCCGAGGAACTCGCCCGCCCGGGTGCGCTCTCCGACGGGCTCGATCGCGTCGCGGACATCCTCCAGACACTGGTTGGCGCGACGTGGGTTCGCTTCGCGCTGGCCGACCGCGAGATCACCGGCCTCGCGCCGGTGTCCGACCCTGCCGCAGAGGCCGCGCTGCTCCGGGTCGCGAGAACGGCGGCGCGCCGCGCCCCCGCCGATCGCCGCTCGCTGTTGCTGCTCGGTGATGACGACCCGCTGATCGCAGGTCTGCTCGAGGCGCACGGGGGGCGCTCGATGCTGCTCGCGCCCATCGGGTTGGAAGGGGATCACGGCGCGGTGCTCGCCGTGGCGCTGAACGACGCCGAGGCGCGTCCGGCGGACGTAGGTGTCCTGGACGCCGTGGCCGATGAGGTCGGCCTCGCGCTCGACAACGCCTATCTGTACGGTCGTGCGGTCACTCGCGCCGCGAATCTCGAGACGGTCTTCCGCATCAGCCAGGTCGTCGGCTCGTCGCTCAACGTGAACGTCGTGCTCAACCGGGTTCTCGACGTCGTGCAGAAGATCTTCAACGCCGATGCCGTCGCGCTCATGACCTATGACCCGGTGCGCCGAGTTATCAGGAACGACATGGCCAGAGGGCTGGTCCCCGCCGCGGTGCTCGAGCTGGAGGTACGGCCCGGTGAGGACGTACCGGGCTACGTGTTCGCAAGTGGAGAGCCGGCTGTGTTCCGCGACCTGCACGACGATATGGGAGGGCTGCCCGCCGCCGCCGCCGCGTCCGGCCTGCGTTCCCTGATCGCCGTACCGCTGCTCGCCAGGGGCCACTCCATCGGGGTGCTCATCGCCTTCTCGGAGGACGTCGCCGCGTTCACCGACGAGGACGTGAGCCTGTTCCGGACGTTCGCCTCGCAGGCCGCCCTGGCCGTCGACACCGCAAGGATGTACAGCCGAGAGCACCGCATCGCACACCGCCTCCAGACGAGCATCCGACCCGAGCAGCTGCCCGGTTTCCCCGGGCTCGAGACGGGCACGGCGTACGTCCCGGCGGCGGCTCCGGATGCCGAGATCGGCGGGGACTTCTACGACATGATGCTCGCGCCCGACGGTAGGCCGTTCGTGGTGATCGGCGACGTGGCCGGCAAGGGCATCGAGGCCGCGACCAAGACATCGATGATCCGATACTCTGTTCGCGCCCTCGTCGCGGCCGGGTTCTCGCCCGCGGCGGTGCTCGCGGAGCTGAACCGGCTCGTCTGCACCACGGGCGAGCCCTCCGACATCGTCACGTTGTGGGTAGGCGCGATCGAGACCGATACCGGGCGGGTGGTGTGGGCGGATGGAGGCCACCCTCCCGCGTTCGTGAGGCACACCGACGGCCGGATGGAACTCCTCGGCCCCACGGGCCCGCTTCTCGGCGCCATCGCCACTGCGGAGTACGAGGAGCGAGCGTGTGACCTCGGCGAAGGCGATCTGGTCGTTCTGTACACCGACGGTGTGACCGAAGCACGCCGGGGGAACAAGTTCTTCGGAGAGGAGCGGTTGAGAGAGTCGCTTACCGAGGACGGGTCCCCACAGAACGTCGCGGACCGGGTGTTGGGTGACGTTCGCCGGTTCGTCCGAGGCGACATCCGTGATGATGTGGCGGTCCTTTCAGTGATGCTCACGAACAAGACCGATACGCACCGCGGGGGGAGCAGAGAGGCCGGCACGCAATGACGACTTTCAACGTCGACCTGATCCCAGGAACGTCGACGTGCGTGTTCCACCTCGAGGGCGACGTGGATATCGCTGTCGTCCCCGACGTCCGGCAGAGGCTGGATTCGGCGCTCGACGAGGGGTGCACCGTCGTCATCCTCGATCTCGAGCGCGTGACGTACGCGGATAGCTCGGCGCTCGGGCTCCTGGTTTGGCTCGACCACCGGCTGCGGCCTCTCAGCGGAAGACTCGTCCTGGCTGGCGCCAACCGCGATATCGCACGCATCCTGGAGATTTCGGGGCTGGCGTACGTCGCCCGCGACTTCGCGATGTCGTCGAACGTGGATGCCGCGCTCGAGGGCCTCGAGCTGCCGCAGGAAGCCGCGACGCCGCTGTGGGCTCGCGATATAGAGGTCGAGTCGAGACCGGAGCTTCTGAGTTCCGTACGCGAGCAGGTCTCTGCCGAGCTTGCGCCGCTTGGGTTTCCCGATGCCGCGATGTTCGACGTGAAGGTGGCGCTCGGAGAGGCGCTCTCGAACGCCGTACGCCACGGCCAGCCACTGGGAGGCGAGGGCAGGATCCGAGTGGGCGTCACCGCCTACGATGACCGTGTCGTGCTCGACATCATGGACAACGGCGTGGGCTTCGACGGCGACCGGGATGCTCCCGACGATCTGTACGCCACGAGCGGACGCGGGCTCATGTTCATGCGCGCGCTCGTGGATCGGGTCGAGTTCGAGCCGTCGCCGATGGGAGGGACCATGGTGCGGCTCGTCAAGCACAGAATCGGACGGCCGTCTTGACGCAGGCACCGCCCGGCAAGACCTCCAAGAGGCGCATCCTCATCATGTCCGCTTCGTTCGGGGGCGGCCACCGTTCCGCCGCCGAGGCGCTCGTGCGGTACTACCAGGCCCACTATCCCGACGACGTGGAAACGCGCGTCATCGACTTCTTCGACGAGTTCATGCCGGGCGTGAACGTGCTCGCCAGGTTCGCCTACACGCAATCGGTGCAGTTCTTCCCTGCAGGCTACGGCGCCTTCTTCGAGGTGTCGAACATGCTGCCGGCCAATCCCGTCATCGACGAGCTCAAGCTTGGCGGGTTCGCTCGAGCGGTCGAGTACTTGGACTCGTACGCTCCCGACGCCGTCATTTCGGTGTTCCCCGTTGCCGGCGGCGTGGTCTCCGACATCAGGCAACAGCGCCCGATGGTCTCGGCGACGGTGGTCACTGACTACGGGGCGCACAACAACTGGCTCCACCCATCGACCGACCTGTACTTCGTGGCCTGCAAGGAGGTCCGTGAGGATCTTGTGGTCAGGGGCATCTCCTGGGACCGCGTGGTGGTCTCGGGGATCCCAGTGCACGAGAGGTTCAGCGAGCCGGTGGACCGCGTGGCTGCGCGCAAGGATTTCCGCCTGGGCGATCGCTTCACCGCGCTGTTGACCGCGGCCGCCGGAGGTGTCGGGGATGTCCGCGACATCGCGGAGGCGCTGGCGGACCGGGGGATCCAGGTCGCGGCCGTCACTGGATCCAATGCCCGTCTGCGACGCCGGCTCGACACGCTCGAAAGACGGCAACCTTTGGTCAGGGTATTCGGTTACTCGCACGAAATGCATAAGATGATGCGAGCGGCCGACGTTCTGGTAGGCAAGGCGGGGGGTCTGACAGTCTCGGAAGCGCTGGCAATGGGGTTGCCGCTCATCATCTTCAACCCCGTCCCAGGACAGGAGCTCTTCAACGTCGACTTCCTGGTGAACTACGGAGCGGGCCTGCAGGCCCGCGACGAAGGCGACGTGGTTGAGAAGGTGCGGTTCTTGTCGACGCACCCGGACCGCCTGCAGCAGATGGCGGCGAACGCAGGACAGCTCGGCAAGCCGGCAGCGGCCGCGACCGTCTGCGAGCGAGTGCTCGCGACGATCCGGTAGAGGGAGGGGACCATGGAGTTCAGCGAGCTCATCCGACAGAGGCATTCGTTCAGGGACTTCAAGAGCGACCCCGTTCCGCGCGAGCTGATCCAGCAGTCCGTCGAGGCAGCCGCGATGGCCCCGTCGGCGATGAACTCGCAGCCCTGGCACTTCTACGTTGCCTCTGGCGAGTCTC
>CAYHCN010000064.1:0-8136 GCA_964354945.1 uncultured Eubacteriales bacterium | reverse complement strand
GAGTCCATCGGCGTCCGTCTCGCCGGCGCGCTTGCCAAGCCGTGGTGGTGGCTCGTCGTCGGCCTCGTGCTGCTGCTTTCGACGGCACTTCCCGACCTTGGCGGGCACAACCCGTTCACGTTCCTCGTGTGGTTCGTCCTGGGGTTCGTCCTGGTCGCGGGCGACGGCCCGCTGGAGACGGCGCGGCGCTTCAAGTGGGTGCTTCTCGCGATTGCACTGCCGCTGACGTGGCTCATCGCCGCAACGTACGACGTCCGCGACCGCTACCCCGACCCGTCGCTCCCAATAGCGGTCAATGAGTTCGGCGTCCAGCTCGTGGGCTGGCTGCTGTGCCTTGCGGCGGTCGGCATCGCGATGACGTACCTCGACCGTCCCACCAAGGCACTCGCCTATCTCGCCGAGGCGAGCTACCCGACCTACATCCTGCATCAGACGGTGATCGTCGTCATAGGCTTCTACCTCGTGCAGGTGCTCCCGCAGCCGCTCGTCTCGTGGGTGGTGCTGACCGTGGGGTCGATCGCCATCACCTACAGCATCTACGAGGTGTTCATCCGGCGGTGGAGGCCGATGCGGTTCCTGTTCGGGATGCGGCCGAAGAGGCCCAAGCAGACGGCCTGACGCGGGGCCGAGGGCGCGCGCGAGTTAGACGAGCGACAGCACCACGACGGCGACCGCGAGAACGAACACCGCCGCCGCAAACCACACGAGCACAGAGCGCTCGCGCCTGCGCGCCAGCGCGGAGATCGCCAACACGCCGCCGACTACCGACATGAGCAGCGCGACCGGCGTGACCACGAACATCACGTCGCTGACCATGCCGAGCCGACCCCACAGCGCGGTCTGCATGCTTGCGCTGTTGAGCCACGTGCCTACCGCGAACAACGCCACGAAGAGGACTTCGAGCACGACCGCTCCCCAGCCGGCTGTGGTCTCCGGAAGGCCGAGAAGGCGGGGGCCGGCGGGACGCGCCATTTGGGCCGGAGCGGGTGCGGAGCCGGGAACAGGCGCGGGCGTCTGTGCTGTCTCCGCTACGCGCTGCGCCTCGGCGGCCGGCTCGATGTCCGGAACGGCGACTTGATCGGTGTCGGACACGCTGGTGCCTCCCTGAGTCGGTCGATGCCCCGACGAATCATAGACTGAAGTGGCCGCTGCGGCCCCCGATGACCTTTCTCGGCCAAACTCGCCCTCCCTGCGTGCGGGTTCGGGAATACCAGATGTGGGCGCTCGACCAGCGGATGATTGCGGGCGATGCGCCACAGGTAAGCTCGTCGACGACAGGAGATCGGCATGGAACTCGAGGGCAAGGTCGCAGTCATCACCGGTGCCGCCTCAGGCATGGGCCGGGCGATGGCTGAGTTGTTCACCGCCGAGGGGGCGATGGTAGTCGCCGCCGACTGGCAGCAGGAGTCCCTGGATGCGGCAGTTGCCGAGATTGCTGCAGGGGGCGCCAAGATCGTCGGGATCCAAGGTGACGTCTCGAAGCAGGAGCAGGCAGAAGCGTTCGTCGACAAGGCGGTCGAGGCGTTCGGCAAGCTCGACATCCTGTGCAACAACGCCGGCGTGATGGACACCAACATGGGTGTCGGCGAGCTCACCAACGAGATGTGGGAGAGGGTCATGGGCATCGACCTCAATGGCCCGATGTTCTGCTCCCGTAGAGCCGTCCCGATCATGCTCGGCCAGGGCGGTGGCGTGATTCTGAACACGGCCTCGATCGCGGGTCTCGGCGGTGCGGCGGCCGGCGCGGCCTATACTGCGGCGAAGCACGGCCTGATCGGTCTGACCGAGAACACCGCGTGGCGCTACGCACTCGAGGGCATCAGGTGCAACGCCATCGCCGCGGGCGCCGTACAGACGAACATCATGCAGAGCGTGGATGCGAGCAAGATGGATCCCGGCGGCATCGCGCGGTCTCAGGCCTACTACGCACTCATCCCCGCACAGCTCGAAGCGGTCGACATCGCCAATCTCGCGCTATTCTTGGTGTCAGACAGAGCGCGCTACATCAACGGCGCCACCGTGATCGCCGACGGAGGATGGCGCTCGGCCTAACGGCCAGTGCGGGCTCGGCGGTGCCTGGGGATGTGTGGGGACGCACCGCCCCGCCGAGCCCACTTCTTTCGCAAGCACGCACTCACGACTCCGATGCGCTGGTGGCGGTCCTACTCGCGACCCCTGTCGCGGAAGTACTTGCGCGCGGACTTGCTGATGATCGCCCAGCGGCGGCGCTCTTGGGACATCAGCCTCGCATCTGCCCGAATCGCCGCGTTGCGTGACTCGCGCATCAGCTTGAGGTAGCTCTCCAGGCGCTCCGCAGGCAGATCCCCAGCCTCGACGGCCGCGCGCACGGCGCATTCCGGCTCGGCCACGTGCGTGCAGTCCGCGAACCGGCATCCGCTCGCCAGCGCCTCGATCTCGGGAAACGCTGCGGCGATGCCCTCATCAGCGCCGACCATCGCTAGGGCACGAAGCCCCGGCGTGTCGATCAGCACGCCGCCGGAGGCGAGCGGGATGAGTTCGCGCGCGACGGTGGTGTGGCGACCCTTGCCATCTGCCACACGGATCTCCTGAGTCGCCTGGCGTTGCTCGCCGAGCATCGCGTTGATGAGCGTGGACTTGCCCACCCCTGAGGGGCCGATGAGCGCGACGGTCGCGCCAGCGGCGGTGTACCGAAAAAGCTGGTCTATGCCCCCGCGGGTCATGCCGCTGGTCAGATGGACATCAACTCCCAGGGCCACCGACTCGACCGCTGCTCGCGCGACCTCGGGATCCTCGGCAAGGTCCGCCTTGCTGAGAACGACGACGGGAACCGCGCCGCTCGCCCAGGCCAGCGCGAGCTCGCGCTCGATACGGCGAAGGTTCGGGTCGGTCGCCGGGTGGACCACGAAGACGATGTCGAGGTTCGCCGCGAGGACTTGCCCTGAGCTCGTGGCGCCCGAATCGCCGCGAGTCAGAGCCGAGGTGCGGTCGAGTACCGCCTCGATGAGCGCCGCGTCGTGCGCCGGCGGCGTGCGAAGTACTACCCAGTCGCCCACAGCAGGGGCGTCGGTCGGGTCTTGCGACGCCGAGCGCAGCCTCGCAGAGGTTTCCGCACGCAGCACCAAGTCCCCGGTCGAAACGAGGACTGAGCCCCGGTCGGCCCGGACGACGCGCGCGGGAAGGACGGACTCGGGCGAAACGGTCTCGGGGTGGCTGGCGAGAAACTCGCCGGCGCGGGCGGCAAAGAGCGAGCGCCAGCGGTCGGAGTAGCCCAGGGATTCGAGATCGGACAACGCGGTTCCTTTCGACGAAGGCGGCCGCGTACGCGTGACTAGACGCAGCGCGCCGATACGGAGGTGTGGGTCGAGAGCGGCGCGGCAAGCGCCGAGGCGGCATGTGCAGTCATCGAACCTCACCTCCTGTCGAGGGTCTTCCGCGTGAGATCGCTCGCGGCTCGCGCCGTGAGCAACGCGTCGAGTCTAGCATCTCGTCGGTGCCACGAACTCATCCCCTAGACGGATACTCGCTCAGCCCTCGCGTCGGCGATGATTGCTTACGTCCTGTCAGTACGCGAGCATCCAACCCGACCCGGGCCGCGCTGGCGCGGCCCTCGAGCCCACACGGAAGCTGGATGAGCACCTCCCCCATGTCCGGTCTACCGTCAGTGCCGCTCTCGCCCACGAGAGAGGCCGTCGTCGACATAGCCTGCGGGCTGTTCGACAGGCTGCATCCGCTGCACGCCCTGCCGCCCGAAGACAGGTCGCTGCTCGAGCGGGCGTGCCGGATCCGCCTCGTCGTCACCGACCCCCACGCCATGGCCGGCGACGGGGTCGACGTGACGGAGCCGCTCGGCGAGCTGGGATGCCGCGAGGTCGCCATCGTCGAGGCGGTGAACCACTACGCATCCGACCTCTTGCCCCGGGTGGGGCACAGCATCTGGCGGCGCCTCGACGGTGGGGAACGCCATCGTGTCGCGTGGCTCGTCGCAATCGTTCGGATGGCCGAAGGCCTCGCAACGGAGTTCGCCGGCCCGGCCGACCGGATCTACGCGACCTGGACGGACTCGCTGCTCCACATCGAGGTCGACGGCGGGTACGTCTTCGGCCAGCAGCTGAGTGCCGCCCAACGGAAGGCCGCGGCGCTGGAGTCGGTCTCGGGCAGACGCCTGCTGCTCACGTCGTCGTACCGAAGGCTGGGCACGCTCTATCCCGACCGCCAGAGCACGCATTAGCTAGGGCTCGCGTTGGAGTTCCTTCGCAATACCCTCACGGAGGATCGCGGCGACTTGGTCGCGCACTCCGTCACTTGCATATGAGGTGCGTGGCCAGAAGAACCCCTTCAAGCCATCGCCCTTGGTCCTCGGAACGACGTGCACGTGGAGGTGCGGCACGCTCTGACTGACCCGGTTGTTGACCGCGACCAGGCTCCCTTGCGCCGCCAGCGCCGACTCCATCGCCCTCGCCGTAGCCTGCACGACTCGCATCAGGGGCACCAGCTCCTCGGCGGGCAGCTCACCAAGCGTAACGATGTGCCGCCGCGGCACCACGAGCGTGTGCCCCGGGAAGAGCGGCCGCCGGTCGAGGAACGCGACGGCGCGATCGTCCTGGTAGACGATAGAAGAACGTTCGTCACCCGAGAGGATCCTGCAAAAGGAGCAGTCGACGGAGCCGGCAGCCATGTTCACGCCTCGTAGTCGATGACCGCTCGGTCTTCCCGTACCTGGGCGATCAGCTCCTTGAACGCCTCGTGCTTGGGGTGAGTCTGGTAGGCGTCGAGGGCTTCTCGGGTATCGAACTCGGAGTAGAGACCGATATCCCAGGCCGCCTCGGAGGGCTCGAAGTTGACGCCGACCTCGATGGATCGCAGACCCGGCACGATTCCCGCCAGCTCGGCGCCCTCCCGCCTGATCCGCTCGGCGTTCTCGGCCTTGGACGCGCCGAGTGCCCGGTCCTTCAGCTTCCACAGAACGATGTGCTTGATCACCGACGCCTCCCGCTGTCGAACGGACTCGTCGACCATGGTTCACCCGACCACCGGCAGTCAATCCCCGAGCCGGCTCCCCTGCTCCCGGAGTTGATGCGGGGTGTACGCTGACAGCATGAAGATCCACCGGATACAAGGCGCGTTCTCGCACTCCTACCTGCTGCACACCGAGGAGCGCCTGTACCTCATCGACGCGGGGATCTACTCCCAGGAGCGCCTGATCAAGCACAAGGTCGCTCGGCTTGGCAGGACGCTCGACGACATCCAGCTCGCGGTCATCACGCACGGGCATCTCGACCACTTCGGCGGCCTCGTCGGCCTCCAGCACGGGGCCGCGTTCGAGGTCGGGGCGCACCCCGAGCACGTGCCGGTGCTCGAAGAGGGGCGGTTCCTGGTGTCGCCGGGGCGGAGCCCGTACGGCAAGACGTACAGCGCCGTTGCGCGCCGGTTCGGCCCCAAGCTCGACATCCCCGGCATCGACCGGGTCATCGCGCTCGGCGACGAGCAGCGCCTCGACGACTGGGGGCTCGGCGCGACGGTTCTACACACCCCCGGGCACAGCGAGGGGTGCATCTCGGTGCTGCTCGACGATGGGAGCGCCTTCGTCGGCGACCTCGTCCAAGGCCGGCGCATCCCACGGGTCACCCCCGTGGAGCGCCCCAACATGGCCGTCGATGCCGAGGCGGCCCTCGCGAGCTGGCGCAAGCTGCTCGACGCCGGTGCCCGCATCATCTATCCGGCGCACGGAAGCGTGCTGTCGCGAGGCGAACTCGAAGCGAGGCTCCACCGCACGAAGCGCACGCGGTAAGGACCGGTCTTCCGCGGCACACGGAAGCTACGGGACTGCGCGATCACCCGTAACGCATGGGTGAGGCCGACACCAGCTCCGTCTACCCCGTGTGTTTGTGCCGCAACTCGCCTTCGGTCGCGTAGATGACCGGGTCGGGCCCGATCCGCTCGCCGGTGTCGAGCCCGTCGATGACGAGCATCTCCTCGTCGGTGAGCTCGAAGTCGAAGACCTCGGCGTTCTCGGCGATGCGGTCCCGATGGACGGACTTGGGGATCGTGGTCACCCCATGCTGCAGGATCCAGCGGATCGACACCTGCGCTGCGGTCTTGCCGTGGCGCGCGCCGATCGAGACGAGCTCGGGGACGTGGAAGACGCGACCGCGCATGACCGGAGCCCAGGCCTGCATGGTGATGCGATGGTCTCGGCAGAACTCGCGAAGCTCGGGCTGCTGGAGTCGGGGATGGTGCTCGACCTGATCGACGGCGGGCGGCACTTCGGCGAGGGAAAGCAGCTGCTCGAGGTGGGGGACGAGGAAGTTGCACACCCCGATCGCTCGTACCTTGCCCTGGCGACGCAGCTCCTCCATGGCCCGCCACGTCTCCTCCATGAGCCCGGGGTTGGGCCAGTGGATGAGGTACAGGTCGACATGATCGAGGCGAAGGCGCCCCAGGCTGTCCGCGCACGCCTGGATCGTGTTGTCGTAGCCCTGCTCCGAGTTCCACACTTTCGTGGCAATGAAGACGTCTTCGCGAGCGATACCGCTGCGGCGCAGGGCGTGGCCGATGCCTTCCTCGTTGCCGTAGAGCGAAGCCGTGTCGATTCCTCGGTACCCGAGCTCGAACCCCCACTCGACCTCATGCTCGACCTCGGCACCCTCGGCGGAGCGGTAGGTCCCCAGCCCCACCCACGGCATCAGCACGCCCGGGGCTATCTCAGCCGCATCGACCAGCGAAGTAGGCTGCGAAGTCGGTCCCTGCATCACGCCACACCCCTGTCCTCTCGCCGAGACACCCGCGTCGTGAGAATCGCTCCCCGACCTCTGACGGCGCGCGAGGAGGTGTCGCGCCGGCGACTCGCAGCCTTCAGTATGGGACCAACTCTAGATGAGACGAACTGCGTGGAGGAAGGTGTGGCGTGAACTGGTACGACTCGCTCGCGAAGCCGTCGTGGACGCCGAGCCCGTCGGTCATCGGCACGGTGTGGACGATCCTCTACCCGATCATCCTCATCGTCTTCGGCTACGTGATCTTCCGCATCATCAAGGGTGAGATCCCGTGGCCGGTGCTCATCCCCATCGCGGTGAACCTCGCGGCCAACGTCGCGTTCACCCCGATCCAGTTCGGCTTGCGCAACCTGCCTTTGGCCACTGCCGACATCCTCGTCGTGCTCGTGACGATCGTGTGGGCGATGATCGCGATCTGGCCGTACTCGCGCGTCGCGTCGCTCGCGCTCACGCCGTACCTGGCATGGGTCTCCATCGCCTCGGTGCTCCAGACGAGCATCACGCTCATGAACCGCGGCGCGTAGGGCGGACCGATCGGCCTCGCAGCCTCGCCCTAGAAGTCGATGTAGACGAACTTCGAGGCACCAGAGCTGAACAGCAGCGTCACGATGATCATCGCGCCGAGGAGAACGCCGATGGCAACATCGCTGGCGAGCAGGCCGACAAGGCGGAGCCACGCAGGTCGCGGGGATTCCTCGGCACCGACCTGACTGCCGGTCTCGGCGTCCATCTGGCCATGCACCTCGTCGGTCACAGCAACCGTCCCATCATCAGCGCGAACCGGTCGATCGGCATCACGAACAGCCCCCACCCCAGCGTGACGAGCGCGAAGGTCACCACGCCGCCGAGGATCCCGCCGCCCACGCTCAGCACTCGGCCGCTCGGCCCGGTCGAGAGCGCAGGCGCACGGGCCAGCAGCGGCTCCTTCACCACCACCCTCCACACGCGGTAGCCCGCCACCAGAACGCCCATGTACAGCCCCCACGCGACAAAGTGCCATGCCGCCCCGTGCCAGATCCCCGACACGAGGAACGTCACCAGCGTGGCGCCGATGGCCACGGGCAGCCCGTGCCGGCTCCCGCCAAGCGGGACGTACACGTAGTCGGTCAACCACGAGGTCAGCGACATGTGCCAGTGGCGCCAGAAAGACGCGATGCTGGTGCGCAGGTACGGCCACGAGAAGTTCTCGGGGACGCTGATCCCGAACACGTGCGCCGAGCCGATCGCGATGTCGCTGTATCCCGAGAAGTCGAAGTAGATCTTCACCGAGTACGCGAGCAGCGCGACCACGAGCTCTGTCGTGCTCGCCGAGCGGACCGAGGCGTTGGTATACAGCGGCGTGGTCCACAGCCCGGCGGTGTCGGCGATGACCACCTTTTTG
>CAYHCN010000063.1:0-8138 GCA_964354945.1 uncultured Eubacteriales bacterium | reverse complement strand
GTAAAGGGCGATGCCCTGTTCCCGCGCATCGTCGAGGAAGAGACCGCCGAGTAGCGAGAAGAGACCGTCATGAGCGCATCGAACGGCCCGCTGTCGCCGCTGTTCTCCGACTCCAAGGGTCGTGAGGTCTCGCTACCCGATCTCGGCGGTGCTCCAGTGGCCGACACGCACGCGCACCTCGACATGCTCGAGGATCCGGCGTTAGCCCTCGCGCGCGCTGCGCTCGCAGGGGTGAGCTTCGTCGCGACGGTCGCGGACCCGACCGAAGACGCGTGGCGCACGTTCGACGAGCTCCCGGCGTGGCTGGCGGGTGCAGCCGATCTGCTGCGCGAGGCAGGAAGCGACCTCGAGCCGCCACACCTGAGGGTCATCCTCGGCACCCACCCCCACAACGCCAAGGACTTCGGACCCGCGGCGGAGGGCGAGCTCCTGCGCCTGGCGCAGGACTCTCGGACGTCGGCGATCGGAGAGATCGGCCTGGACTACCACTACGACCACTCCCCGCGCGACGTGCAGCGGGCGGCCTTCCGCCGCCAGCTCGAGCTCGCGCGCGACCTCGGCCTGCCCGCAGTCGTGCACCTCCGCGAGGCGCACGACGACGGTGCGGCCATCATGGCCGAGGTTGGTCTTCCCTCCGCCGGCTGCGTGCTGCACTGTTTCACCGGCGACGCTAGCCTCGCTGCTCGCTTCGTCGAGCTGGGGTGCACCGCGGTCTCGTTCGCGGGCCCGGTCACGTTCAAGAAGGCCGACGCTATCCGCGAGGCCGCGATCGGTGTCCCCGCCGAGATGATCCTCACCGAGACCGACTGCCCGTTCATGGCCCCTGAGCCGTTCAGGGGCAGCACGAACGAGCCGGCGTTCACCGTGTTCACCGCGGCACGCATAGCCGAGGCGCGCGGGGAGGACCCCCGCGAGTTCGCGCTGCGGGCGTACGCAAACGCGCTCGCGCTCCTGGACACCGAGAGGGCGTGACGCGGTGAGTGCGCGCATCCTGTGCATCGCGGGCAGCCCCCGGCGCAACGGCAACAACGACCGCGTCCTTGCCGTCCTCGAAGAGGGGGTGCGCTCGGCAGGGGGCGAGGTCGACCACCTCATCGCAGCCCAGTCCGGCGTGAACCCCTGCCGCGGCTGCAACTCCTGCTCCAAAGACGGCCGCTGCATCCAGCGTGACCCGATGGACGACATCTATGCCCGCATTGACGCGGCGGACGGGTTCGCGATAGCGACGCCTGTGTACTTCGCAACCGTCCCGGCCGTGCTCAAGGTCCTCTACGACCGGTGCCAGCCCTACTGGGCACGACGCTACGTACTGGGTGAGCCGGCCCCGAAGGTCTACCGGCCCGGCGGGGTGCTCATCGTGCGCGGTGGGGGCGACCCCTTCGGCTCCGAGTGCGCGATGTCGCCGACCAAGAGCGTTCTGGCGGTGCTCGGCGTGGAGATCGTCGAGTCCGCCGAGGCCTTCGCCGACCGTGCGGGCGAGGTCGAGCAGGACCCCGAGATGCTCGCCAGAGCCGCGGCGATCGGCGTCCGCCTGGCCGCCGAAGCCGCTCGCCGGAAGGGCCTTCGCGGGGGGTCGTAGCCGGTCTCGGCGAGACCGGCTCGGGAGTCTATTCGTGCCCACCTGCTCGTTTGCCTGACCCCTCCCGTTCGTCTAGCATCGGAACTCCCCCTCGTTACCGTCCCGACAACTTCCGCGAGGGTGTCGGGGGAGGTCCTGTCCGCCTTCGATCGAGGTCTGCATGAGGCACCGGCCGACCCGCTCGGCACGACCCGGAAAGACCTACTACCTAGTCGCAGCAATCGTCCCAGCACTCATCGTAGTCCTCAGCGTCACGGGGTTCGTGTGGGCTCGCAAACCGGTCTCGCTCGTCGTTGACGGGCGCAAGGCCGCCATCACGACACAGGCATCTCGCGTCTCCGAGCTTCTCGAGGACGCGGGGGTTCCCGTGGGCGCCGGCGACGTCGTCACCCCACCTGCCGACGCACGCGTCGTTTCGGGCATGACCGTGCTGGTCAAGCACTCGGTGCCCGTGACCCTCGATCTCGGGGGCGAGCGCATCCGGCTGGACGTGGTCGGCGAGACCGTCGCCGATGCGCTCGTGGCTGCGGGCGCCAAGCTGTCCTCGAATCCAGGAGTGACTCCTTCGGTGACCACCGTGCTCAAGCCGGGCATGCTCATCTCGGCGCCGAAGACCTTCGTCCGCGTTGTCACCGAGGAAGCCACCCTCCCCGCCGCGGTCGTCCTTCGCAAGGACGCTCGTCTTGCGCGCGGCCGCCGCGTCATTGCCGCCCCGGGATCGTCGGGCATGGTGCTCCGGGTGTATCGCGTGCTCGTGACCGACGGCGTCGAAGGCCAGCGGGTCCTGTCGGGCGAGCGCGTGCTGGTTGCTGCACAGCCGAGGATCGTAAGGGTCGGCACGCATCGGCAGTTCCGCCTGTTCGGCCTGCTGCGGCCAAACGAGACGCGACCGAGGGTTGCGAACATAGCCCCGAAGGCCGGGCGTCGCATGTTCGTCGTGGCCACCGGCTATAGCGCTGCCGAGCCGGGGCTCGACCCGTGGACCGCCACCGGCCGGCGAGCCAAGTACGGTGTCTGCGCCGTGGACCCGTCGGTCATCCCGCTCGGGACGAGGCTTTGGATCCCGGGCTACGGCTACGCGATCGCCGCCGACACGGGCGGCGCCATCCGCGGCAACCGCATCGACGTGTGCTTCGACTCGGTCGCCGACGCCAAGGTGTGGGGCCGCCGCAGCGTCACCGTCGTCATCTGCAAGTGACGCTCGCCGCGCCTGGCGTGAGCCTTGAGCGCACTTCGGCCAGGAGCTGACAGACGTGCCCTACTCGCCTCTCGCAAGCCCGTCGGCGACCATCGCCGCGCTGCAGAAGCACGGCCTCGCGACCAAGAAGGCGCTTGGACAGCACTTCCTCGTCGACGACAACGTGATCGGGCGGATCCTCGACCTCGCTGCGCTCGGCGGTACCGAGACGGTACTCGAGATCGGGCCGGGTATCGGCACCCTGACCGTGCCGCTGTGCGCCCACGCGGGCGCGGTGGTCGCCGTAGAGCGCGACCTCGAGCTGGCCGCGGTGCTCGAAGAGACGACCGCGTCGTGCGGACGGTTCGCTCTTGTCCACGGTGATGCGGTCAACATCCCCGCCGAGGCGATCGCCGCGTCGTTCGGCCCGCCTACCGCGCTCGTGTCGAACCTGCCCTACGGCGTTGCGGCCACCGTCGTGCTGCGCTGCTTCGAGGAGTTCCCCGAGATCCGATCGGCCACCGTGATGGTCCAGGCCGAGGTCGCCGAGCGGATGGCCGCCTCGCCGGGGCGCAAGGACTACGGCGCGTACACAGTGAAGCTCAGGCTGAGGGCGCGGCCGGCGGGCCGGTTCATGGTTTCGAGGGGATGCTTCCTGCCGCCTCCCCGTGTCGAGTCCACGGTGCTCCGGCTCGAGCGTGCCCTACTCACCGATGACCCCCGTCTTCTCGAAGACGCCTCCCGTGTCGCCGACATGGCGTTCGCGCAGCGCAGGAAGACGATCCGCAACAACCTGCGCTCGGCGTTCGGGGACGCCAGCGCGGTCGAGTCAGCGCTGGCAGATGCGGGTATCGAGGGGGGTCTCCGAGCCGAAGCGGTGGCGCCGGACGGCTACCTGCGGTTGGCCACCTCACTGCGGGAACACGGGCTGCTCGGCGGCTAGAAGTTACCGCTCGATAACCTTAATTACCCCACTCTACCTTGCTTTTTAAGCATTGCGTGGTCTATAATCCGTACTTTGAAAAAGGAGGCTCTATGGATCTTGTTCGTCGGGGGGAAGTTGTCGGCCGTATTCGTACCGATCTAGAGAATCTCACTGGCACAAAGATCAAGGTACGCGCCAACATGGGGCGATCCAAAATCGTTGAGCGCGAAGGCGTACTCGAAGCAGCACATCCCGCGTTGTTCGTTGTGAAAGTCCAAGAGAAGCGCGATCGAACCGCGCGAGCTTCGTACCAGTACGTCGATATCCTGACGGGGACCGTTCAGCTTACGCACGTGGATAGCGGAGAGAGTCTGCTTCCCTGGCTGAACTAGCCCGAGTCGGGGCTCCACAGGTACCAGAACCGGCGCGGAGCGGTATGCTCCGCGTCGGTGCGTTTTCTGTGACCATTCATCCCACGCCGGTCGTCCGGCTTGCTCGCCGAGGAGGGACGCGTGGCCCGGTCCGTCGAGGTGGCTGCCCCCGCCAAGATCAACCTGTTCCTCGGCGTTGGCGGAGTGCGTGACGATGGCTACCACGACGTCGTGACCGTTCTCCACGCGCTCGAGCTCGCTGACCGCGTGGTCGTGTCAGAGTCGGACGCGCTCTCGGTCACCACGTCGCCCGACCTCGGTCTTGCCGAGGAGGACAACCTCGCATGGCGCGCGGCTGCGCGCTTCGCCGAGGCGATGGGCGTCCCCGCGGCCGCGGACATTCGCGTCGAGAAGCACGTGCCCCACGGCGCGGGGCTCGGCGGAGGTTCCTCCGACGCGGCCGCGGTCATCGCGGGGCTGTGCCGCCTGTACGGCATCGACTCCGGCCGGTCTGACGTGCTCGACGTCGCGGCTACCGTCGGCGCGGACGTGCCGTTCTTCCTGACCGGGCCGGCGGCTCTCATGGAGGGCCGCGGTGACGTGCTCGCGCGCTCGCTTCCGCCGGTTCGCGTCCCGATCGTCCTCATCAAGCCCGAACGATCCGTCGCCACCTCCGACGCGTACCGGGAGTTCGATCGGCATCCGGTCGGCCGCGGGGATCCGACGCCGATGATCGCAGGGCTCGAGCGGGGCCGACTCGATGCCGCCGCCATCTCCAACAACCTCCAGGCCGCGTCCGTGGCGCTGGTACCGGAGTCGGGCGACGCGCTAGCATTGGCGTCGTCGAGTACGGGGGTGCGAGCCTCGACGATCTCGGGCAGCGGCTCGGCGGTCTTCGCGATCTGTTCCGATCCAGATTCGGCTGGAGCGCTCGCACGCAGGGCCGCCGAACGGGGCTGGTGGTCGATCTCGACTTGGACGAGCGTGGAAGGGATGACCGTGGCGGAAACCGGGGACGGTAGATGACACCCGACGTGAAGGTCGACGCGCTCGTCCTCGGCGGAGGTGACGGTGCCGTCATCGATCCCGCAGCGCCGTTCAAGGGCGTCGTGCCCATCGCCGGCAAGCCGATGATCGAGTGGGTCGTCGACGCGCTGCGCGACTCCGACTACGTCAACGAGATCGCTGTCGTGGTTCCCACCGCCGAGAACCTCGGGTCGTGGGCCGACAAGGTCGACAAGCTGGTCATCTGCGACGCCAACTTCATCGACAACGCCATCGCAGGGATGTCGGCGCTCAACAGCGGCCTGCACATCTTCTGCGCGACCGGCGACCTTCCCGCGCTGACCGGCGAGGCGGTCGACGACTTCATCACCCTCTCGCTGGAGAGCGGTGCGGGGGTGACCTATCCGTTGGTCCGCGAGGAGGACGTGCTCGAGCAGTTCCCAGGCTCGGAACGCACGTTCGTAACCGTCGACCACCAGCAGGTGACCGGCGGCAACTGCATGCTCATGGCCCCGGGAGTGGTGGAGCGCAACCGCGAGATCGGCCAGCGGCTCTTCGATACGCGCAAGAGCGTGGTGGCGATGGCTCGGGTCGTCGGCTTCAAGTTCGTGATCCGGCTCGCGACCCGCCGGATCAGAGCCGTTGACGTGGAGGAGAAGATGGAGGAGCTGCTCGGCGCTCCCTGCTCCGCGATCTACACCCGATACGCATCAATCGGCGCGGATATCGACAAACCAGTTGATGTGATTGTTGCGGAACGCATTCTCTTTGGGCGCTCCCAGTTGTAGGATGATTTCGGCGCGAATCGACGGCTCTTGGCGCGCCACAGGGGAGCACGACGCATAGGCCCGGGCCATAGGCCGAGCGCCGCGAGGGCTCGGGGCCGGGACCTGCAAAAGGGGGCGCAATGCGCATCACCAAGGTCACGCTTCGACCCGTTGCGATGAACAAGGTGTGCGCCATCGCAAGCATCGTCATCGACGACTGCTTCGTGGTTCACGACCTGCGCGTCGTCAACGGCGACAAGGGCCTGTTCGTGGCCATGCCGTCGCGCAAGCTGCCGAGCGGTGAGTTCCGGGACATCTGCCATCCCATCAACTCCGATGCCCGGGGGATGATCCAACAATCCGTGCTGGACCAGTTCCATCGCGAGGGTGGAGTCGCCGCGTTCACGGCCGCGTCCGCGTCCCTCGCTCCCGAGCCGCTCGAGGTGTAGGTCGCGCCGCACCCAGCCTCCGTAGTCGGAGCGATTGCGGTCTTCGCACCGCGCCCTCGAGTTGGTTGACCGCCATTCGGGGCACTCCCTACACTGGCGCCGTCTTTGGGGCATCGTCTAATGGTAGGACTCGGGATTTTGGTTCCCGCTATCCAGGTTCGAATCCTGGTGCCCCAGCCACGCCACCTACCGTCGTCCCGCCGAGAAGGCGCGTCGCTTCTAGAGATGGAGACCTGACGTCATGACCGCCGCCGCGCTGATCCTCGCCGCTGGCGAGGGCACCCGTATGAAGTCCTCCAAGCCCAAGGTCGCTCACGAGATCCTCGGCGAGCCGATGGTCCGGCTCGTGATCGACGCCGCGCGAGATGCCGGCTGCCAACGCATCGTCGTTGTGACCGGCCATGGTGCCGAGCAGGTCGAGGCGCTCATCGGCGACATCGAGACGGTCCGCCAGGAGCGGCAGCTCGGCACCGGGCATGCGGTGATGTCGGCCCACGAGGCCTTTGCAGGCTTCTCGGGCTCGCTCGTCGTGCTCTCGGGCGACACGCCGCTGCTTCGTGCCGAGACCATCGCCGGGCTCATCGCGATGCGAGAGAGCAGTGGTGCCGCCCTCACGCTGCTCACGGCGAACCTGCCCGACCCCGGCAACTACGGGCGGATCGTTCGAGACCGCAACGGCGGCGTGGCCGCCATCGTCGAACAGAAGGATCTCAAGCCCGACCAGCACCACCTCACCGAGGTGAACACCGGCACCTACTGCTTCGACTCCGGCGTGCTGTTCGCGCACCTCGACCGGCTTACCACCGAGAACGCGCAAGGCGAGTACTACCTCACCGACATGGTCGAGGTGTTCAACTCGGAAGGGCAGCTAGTCAGTGCGACCACCGCCGACGAACCGTTCGAGACGCTCGGCGTCAACTCACGCGTGCAGCTCGCTGAGGCGAACAAGGTGCTGCAGCAGCGCATCAACCAGGCTCACATGCTCGACGGCGTCACGATGACCGACCCGGATCTTGTGTGGGTCGGACCGCACGTTCGCATCGAGCGCGACGTCGAACTGATGCCGATGACGTTCCTGCTCGGGGCGACCACGGTAGGCGAGGGAAGCATCATCGGCCCCAGCAGCCGGGTGATCGACTCGGCAGTGGGCCGTCGGGTGCGGATCGACGCGTCGATCGTCCTCGACGCGACCATCGGTGACGAGGCGACAGTAGGGCCCGTATCGTTCGTCAGGCCGGGAACCGTGCTGAAGGCGCGCGCGAAGGCGGGGCACGCCGTAGAGATCAAGAACTCGACCGTCGGCGAGGACAGCAAGGTCCCACACCTGTCGTACCTCGGCGACGCGACTCTCGGCAAGCGCGTGAACATCGGCGCCGGCTCAATCACCTGCAACTACGACGGTGTCGACAAGCACCCCACGATCATCGGGGACGGCGCGTTCATCGGCTCTGATACCATGCTCGTGGCTCCGGTCACGATCGGAGAGGGTGCGGTCACCGGTGCCGGAAGCGCGATCAGCAAGGACGTGCCTGCTGACGCGCTCGCCCTCGAGCGGACCGACCTGCGCGTTGTCGATCACTGGGCGGAGCGCAAGCGCAAGAATCGCAGCCGAGGCACGGACTAGCGGAGAACCCGACGACAGGGGCGAGGGATGTCGGTAGAGCGGCGCATGATGATCTTCTCGGGGACGAGCAACCCCGAGCTCGCTGAGGGTATCGCGAACCATCTCGGCGTCGAGCTTTCGAACGTCAAGATCAAGAAGTTCGCGAACGGCGAGATATACGTGCGCTTCCTCGAATCGGTGCGTGGTGCCGACGTGTTCCTCATCAGCTCGATGTGCGAGCCGACGAACGACACGATGATGG